>NZ_JBEXXE010000019.1:0-191931 GCF_040630255.1 Streptomyces sp. NPDC005820 | reverse complement strand
AGCTCGATGATCTCCGGGCTGATCACCGGGGCGAGCGCCGAGTAGTCGTACGGGAGCTCCGGGAGCGTGTAAACCGCCATGTCCAACGTCCTCCGCCATAATTGCCACTCATGTGCAACTGCACGCTAGCAGCAAGAGAGGCGCACTGCCGTCAGGCGTTGGCCCTAGGACCCTGTGCCGTGTCGCGGCGGGCGCGGGACGCGGCACTTCGAGAGGAGCGGGGAGGCGAGCGGGTCCGCGCGGCGGCAGGGCGGCGCCGCCCGAACCCCGTGCGCTGTTGCAGCGGCACGGGTTGCGCTGCACCCCGGGGCGCCTGCAGGTCGTCGCGCTGTTCGCGACTTAGAGCCGCCATGCACCCCACCCACGGTCCACCGCTCCAGAACCGACTCCCACACGGCACGGCAGGGGGCGCGGGGCGACATCCGCAGGTCGAACTGTCAGGCAAGACGGGCCCCGCGCCCGGGTGCCAGTCTCGCGCAGGAACCCAGCCATCTGCAAGGGTTTCGCTATTGCGAGAAATCTGCAATAAGGCTACGGCCGGCGGACCTGGATCCGGCCGAGGTCGACATGCGCACGATCCCGAGAGTCCTAGTCGATGCCCTGTTCGGCGGGGACCGGTCCTTCGGCCAGTCCCGCCGTCCACTTCTCCTCGATCCGGCCGACCTTCCACACCAGCAGGGCCACGGCCCAGGTCGCGAAGAACAGGCCGACGACGACGTATCCGATGATGTTCAGGTCCAGGCCGGACACCCAGTCCCAGAAAGCGCCGTGCAGCTCCGCCTTCTCCGCGATCAGGCCGAGCAGTTCGACCGTGCCGATGATGAGGGCGACGGCGACGGACAGGCCGGTGACGGTGAGGTTGTAGTAGACCTTGCGGACCGGCTTGGAGAAGGCCCAACCGTAGGCGAAGTTCATGAACGAGCCGTCGATGGTGTCGAGGAGCGACATGCCGGCGGCGAAGAGGACGGGCAGGCAGAGGATCGCGTACCAGGGCAGCCCGGAGGCGGCACCCGAGCCGGCCAGCACCAGGAGCGCGATCTCGGTCGCGGTGTCGAAGCCGAGGCCGAAAAGGAGACCGAGCGGGTACATCTGCCAGGGCTTGGTGATCGACTTCATCAGGCGGCCGAGGATGCGGTTCATGAAGCCGCGCTTGTTGAGCTGTTCCTCCAGGGCTGCCTCGTCGAAGCGGCCGGAGCGCATCTGCCGGAAGACCTTCCAGATACCGGCCATGATCACGATGTTGATGATCGCGATGACGTAGAGGAAGGTCCCGGAGACCGTCGTACCGATCCACCCGGTGATGCTGTGCAGGGTGGAGTCGTCGTTCTCGACCGGGCCGGCCAGCGCCTTCACGCCGAGGGAGAGCAGGAAGGCCAGCGCGAAGACGATCGACGAGTGGCCGAGAGAGAACCAGAAGCCGACGGACAGGGGCCGCTGCCCCTCGTTCATGAGCTTGCGCGTGGTGTTGTCGATCGCGGCGATGTGGTCGGCGTCGAAGGCGTGCCGCATGCCGAGGGTGTAGGCGGTGACACCGATGCCGATGCCGAAGGTCTTGGTCCCGAGGCTGTAGTGCTCGGGTGCGACGACCGCGACCAGGGTGACCCAGCCGATGACGTGCAGCGCCAGGATGAACGCGGCCATCCCGCCGAGGCTCGCCCACTCCTTGCGGGTCATCGACGTACGGATGCGGTGCCATCTCGGCGATTTGTTTTCAGCCACACCTTCCAGGTTGCTGCATATGAGTTGCAGGTAAAAGTCGGCCGCGGCAAAGTCCGGGTCAGGTTTCAGCCAGCATCCGGGAAAGCATGCCGGTCGCCCACCAACCCTTCCGACCCGCCCCACCGGGCGGGTTCACATCCCGAAACTCTTATTGCACACTACTTGCAACAACCTATCTGGGGCGAGAAGGGGCGGGAGGGGTGGGGATGGGTTCCACGATCGTGCTCGGCATCGAGTCGTCGTGCGACGAGACCGGGGCGGGGCTGGTCCGGGACGGGCCGCTGCCGGGGCATGCGGTGGCGTCGAGCATGGACGAGCACGCCCGGTACGGCGGGGTGGTGCCCGAGATCGCGGCACGCGCTCATGCGCACTCCGTGCACCCGGTGATCCGGCGGGCCCTGGACGAGGCGGGCCTGCGGCTGTCCGACATCGGCGCGGTCGCCGTCACCACCGGGCCCGGCCTGTCCGGGGCGCTCCAGGTGGGCCTGGCCGGGGCGAAGGGCATCGCCTGTGCACTGGGCGTGCCGCTGTACGGCGTCCATCACCTGGCCGGCCACGTCGCCGCCGACACCCTCGAACACGCTCCGCTGCCCGACCCGTGCATGGTGCTGATCGTCTCCGGCGGGCACACCTCCCTCCTCCCCGTCCGCGACCTGGCCCGCGATCCGATCGTCCACCTCGGGGACACCCTCGACGGCGCGGCCGGGGAGTGCTTCGACAAGGTCGCCCGGGTCTTCGGGCTGCCGTATCCGGGCGGCACGGCGATCGACCGGGCGGCGCGCGCGGGGGATCCGCACGCGATCCCCTTCCCGCGCCCGTTGCCGGGGTCGTACGACTTCTCCTTCTCCGGGCTGAAGACGGCCGCCGCCCGCTGGGCCGAGGGCCATGTGGGCCGGGAGCTGCCGGTGGCGGACGGCGCGGCCTCACTCCAGGAGGCGGTCGCGGACGTGCTGACCCGCAAGGCGGTGGCGGCCTGCCGGGCGTACGGCGTGGGCACGCTGGTCGTGGTGGGCGGGGTCGCCGCGAACTCGCGGGTGCGCTCCCCGGCAGAGGAGCGCTGCCGCTCGGCGGGGATCGAAAGGCGCGTGCCTCCGCCGAGGTTGTGCACGGACAACGGTGCGATGATCGCCGCCGTCGGTGACCTCCTCGTACGGGCAGGGGCCGAACCCGCCCCGCTCGACGTGTCGATCGACCCGTCGGCGCCGCTGGAGCACGCGGCGCCGCACCCGCTCGCGGCAGGAACGGTGGCGGCCTGATGCACAGGGACATCCGTGTCTTCAAGGGACGCGACCTGCTCGCCCACTCCGAGGCCCTGCACTCCGTCTATGTCGAGGCGTTCTGCGCGCCGCCCTGGAACGAGGACACCGAGAAGGCGATCGAGTTCCTGGGCCGGCTGGTGCACGACGTCCGGCGTCCGGGCTTCACCGCCGCGCTCGCCTTCGCGGACACGACGGTCGTCGGCTTCACGACGGCGTGGACGACACGTGCCCCCTTCCCCACCGACCGCTGCTACCCCGAGGCCGCGGCGGGCCTGGGCCCGGAGCGCACCGTGGACTGGCTGGTCGACGCCCGCGAGATCGACGAACTCGCGGTCCGCCGCACCGCCCACGGCACCGGGCTGGCCGGCGACCTGCTGGAGGCGGTCACGGCGGACGCCCCCGACGGCCGCTCCTGGCTCCTGACCTCCGTTCGGTCCGAACGGGCCATGTCCTTCTACCTCCGCCACGGCTGGACCCAGGCCACCCACCCCTCCCCCGACGGCCAGGGCATCGTCGTCTTCCTCGGCCCCCACCACCCGGCCCGTACGCTCGCCCCGCAACCCCTGTAGTCCGCCGGTTCCCCTTTTGGCCGGACCAATTGCCCGTCTTGTCACCGCCCATCAGGATCCCGGGGCGGAGTTCAGAAAGAGTGCGGAGCGGTATGGAAGCCTCGACCTGACGAAAGGTCATGCGGGTGGCCGCGTTCCGGGATGGGCGGCTGTTCACCGGACCCGGTCGCGGCACACCGGAGAGATCGTCACTGCCGCCACGGCGGGGAAAAACGAACGCCGACGACGGGACGTCGTCGGAGCCGCGTCGCGTTTTCGCAGGTCAAACGTATTGATCGATGTCGACCCTGCACAGTGCTTGTCGATCCGTGCCGGTCCTTGTGGCCCCTGTTTGGCCCCTGAGTGTCTTTGAGGGGCGCTCCGAACCCGCGGCAGCCAGGGGCTGCCCAGTTCGGCGAGCGGGTCGGAGCCTTGCGCAGCGGATCTCCCTTCCAACGCGCAGAGGCTCCGCCCCGGTACTGGGGGACGGAGCCTCTATGGCCGTTGTCGCAGGCCAGCACGTATACGCAGAGCATAGCTCCGGGCCAACAAGCAAGACCAGATGCGGCTCATGTGCTCGGATGCCGCGGCGGGCTGTCGACCGGCGTCGTCGAGACGGCGGCTCATCGCTCATGTCGTTCGGGCCGGAGACGGGCCCTCGCCGACCGGCCTGGTGGGGCGGAGAGCCCGAAGTGACTGAAGATGTGGAGGGGTCGGCCAGTGGATAGGCTGTTCTTACGTTCTACCCCGTTTGACCTCTTTGGGCTGGTTATCGGGTGCGGGAGGAGAGCCGATGCGAAGCCTGGCACGGATCCCCTTGGAAGGCGAAGGCACCATCCTGGTCGAGGCTGCCCCGGATGCTGTGGCTCAGCCTTTGCAGGAAGGGACAGTGAAGGCTGGACGCGTGGGTAACGCCATCCGCGAGCTGCCAGTGAGTCTGGAGGCGGCGCTGGCGCCCGTGCGGGATGCCGCGCGAGTGATGCTGGAGCAGTTACGGCAAGCCGGTTCGGACGCGGTCGAGGTCGAATTCGGCGTGCACCTCGCGACGCAGGCCGGGGCGGTCATCGCCAGCAGCGAGGCGTCCTGCAATGTGAAGGTCAGGCTCCTGTGGGACAACGGTGACAGAGCCTTGGGACACGGCCTGAGGGCGGGGCCATGACTGGCACGGGTTCTGTTCCCTCGGGCCCCGGCGGAGAGATGCGTTCCGCGCTGCCCGCCGCGGTTGCCCAGATACTCGCCGCCGAAGGCGGCGTCGCCGGGGCGGGCTTCCTGGCAGCCGAGGACACGCTGATCACCTGCGCGCATGTGGTGCGCGACGCCGGAAGCGGGCCTGGTGGACAGGTGGAACTCGCCTTCCCACACGCCCCCGGCACACCACGAAGGTTCGGGCGGGTGCTGGACGGGCAATGGCGGGCGCCGGAGGCGGAGGATGTCGCCTTCGTGCAGGTGAGCGGCGGCGCGCCGACAGAGGCTCGCACGGTGGCACTGGGGTCCGCTGCGGAGAGTCAGGGCCATGCGGTCAGAGCCTTCGGATTTCCGATGCACGCACCACCGGGGGGCCACTTCGGATACGGGGTGGCCGGGGACCTGTTGCCCACGACCGCCGGTACCGGGGCAGTCCTGCAGTTGACCGGGGCGAACGACCTGACGAGGGGGTTCAGTGGCGGGCCGGTGGCCGACGAGGTGACCGGTCTGGTGGTCGGAATGGTGACCGCCTTCACCACCCCTGACGAGCACCTCAGGGGCCAGGGCATCGCGTACGCCACTCCCACGGAGGAACTGCGCGAGGTGCGGCCGGAGCTGGTGGAGCGGCAGGTGTCTCCCTACCGAGGTCTGGAGCCGTTCACCGCGGAGCATGCCGAGTGGTTCCACGGCCGGGATGCCGCGATCGAGAAGGTGCTGGCCGCACTGCGCAGACAGCGGCGGGCCCTGCTGCTGTTGGGGCCCTCAGGGGCGGGTAAGTCCTCGCTGATCCAGGCGGGCGTACTGCCGGCGCTCGCTGCGGGCGCACTGCCCGGCAGCGACCACTGGCTTCCCGTACTCGCCCGCCCCGGACAGGATCTGCTGACCGAGCTGGATCATGCCGGCATGCCAGGTGCCGTGAGCGACGGCATCGCCGAGGCGGCCGAGCAGGCGCTCGCCGCCGAGTGCCCCCGCTCCCATCTGCTGCTGATCATCGACCAGCTCGAAGAGCTCCTCACCCCACCCGCCGCCACCCAGAAGCTGTCCGACGTGCAGCTGGCAGCCGTGGAGGAACTGGTGGCGGCGATCGGCTCACGGACCACGCTCAGCGTGGTCCTGGTTATGCGCGACGACTTCTACCCACGCCTGGCCGCCCTGGCCCCCACGCTGCTCGAGGTGTTGGAGGCCCAGGGCGGCACGGTGAACGTGCCCAACACATTGAGTGTGCCCGAGCTGCGGGCGATCATCGTTGAGCCGGCTTTGTCGGCGGGCGCGCGTTTCCAGGACGGGCTGCCCGACCGCATCATCAACGACGTCCTGGCCAACGAACTCACCGACACTCTCGCTCGCCGGGCACCAGTGACCTCCCTGCCCCCGCTGGAGCTGGCCTTGAGCCAGCTGTGGGACGACCGCCGTGACGGCTTTCTCACCCACGAGGCGTATCAGCGAATCGGCGAAGTCACAGGCGCCCTGGCGACCTGGTGCGACACTGCCCTCGGCCAGGTGCCGGCCGATCAGCGTCCCGTGGCGCAGCGCATCCTCACTGCCCTGGTACGACCCGCCGACCCCACCCACTCCGTGCCCGCCACCCGCCAGCAGGTCCGCCTGGCCGACCTGCATGCCCTTGCCGCCACGGGCACTGCCGCCGATCACCACACCGGCGGCGGCGTCACCGGTGAGGTCCTGGCCGCCCTGACCCGCCACCGCATCATCACCACCGGCACCGCCGACATCCCCGGCTGGCCCGACGACGCTCCGCGCGAGCCGGTGGCCGAACTGATCCACGACGCCCTCATCCGCGACTGGCCCGACCTGCGCGCCTGGGTCGCCGAAGACCACCGCTTCCACGACTGGTTGCGCCGGGCCGGTGAGCGGCGTGCCCGCTGGGCCGACAGCAGCCATCCCGGAGACCTGCTGCGCGGGAGCGACCTGGCCGAGGGACTGGACTGGTCTCGACAGCGAGGGCTTCCTGGCGACGTCGCCGCGTTCCTACACGCGAGCGAGGAGGCGGAGCACGCCGAACGCGAACGGGAACGGCGCCGGACGCGACGCCTCCAACAACTGCTCGCGGGCGTCGCGGTGGCGTTGTGCCTGGCGCTGATCGCCGCGGGGCTGGCCTTCTGGCAGCGGCAGACCGCTGTCTCCAGGCAGCGGATGGTCCAGTCAGGGCGACTGGTCATTCAGTCCACCGCCCTCCTGGACACCGATCCCGACCTGGCCTCGCTGCTGGCCATCCACGCGTACGAGACCAATCCCACCGCCGAAGCCACGCTCAACCTGTTCGCCGCGGCCGCCCTGCCTCTCCGGCAACGCCTCACCGGCCACTCCGAGGTCGTGAGGTCGGCGGCGTTCAGCCCGGACGGCAAGACCCTGGCCACCGGCAGTGACGACCACACGGTGCGGTTGTGGGACGTGGCTTCCGGCCGCACCAGGGCGACCCTGAAGCATCGCGACGGCGTCACGTCGGTGGCGTTCAGCCCGGACGGCAAGACCCTGGCCACCAGTTGGGGCGACAGAGTTGACCTGTGGGACACCACCTCCGGCCGCACCCGGGCCACCCTGAAGCACCCCGACTCCGTGCTGTCAGTGGCGTTCAGCCCGGACGGCCGAACCCTCGCCGCTGGCGTTTATGACGACTCCGTGCGGCTGTGGGATGTAGCCACTCACCGTTCCCTGGCCAGCCTCACCGGCCACACAAGAAGCGTGGAGTCGGTGGCCTTCAGCCCGGACGGCAAGACTCTGGCCAGCAGTGGCTTGGACTACACCCTACGGCTCTGGGACGTAGCTTCCAGGCGGACTCGGGTCAGCTTTTACCAGCCCTACGGCATGCCGTCGGTGACCTTCAGTCCGAACAGCAAGACCCTGGTCACTGGCATGGGGAATGGCGTTGTGCAGTTGCGGGACGTGTCCTCCGGTCGCATCCGGTCCACCTTCACCGGCCACACGAGCAGCGTGGAGTCGGTGGCGTTCAGCCCGGATGGCAAGACTCTGGCCACCGGTAGTGAGGACAGCACCGTGTGGTTGCGGGATGCGGCTTCCGGTAATACGCGGGCCACGTTGCATTCCCCCGCCGCTGTAACGTCGTTGGCGTTCAGCCCAGATGGCCGGACCCTGGGCACTGGTGGCGTGGATGCCTCAGTGAGATTGTGGGACGTCGCCACAGAACGCGCCAAGGCCTCACTCACCGGCCTTACCGAAGACGTGGAATCAGTGGCGTTCAGCCCGGACGGCAGAACACTGGCGGCGGGCGGTGAAGACCCGGCAGCGCGGTTGTGGGACGTTGCCACCCACCGAGTCAGAGCCACGCTCGCCTACCACACCATCAGCCTGGAGTCGCTGGCGTTCAGCCCGGACGGCAAGACCCTGGCCACCGGAGGGCTGGGCGATGGGAAGAACCCCTTCGCCAGCACAGTGCTGCTGTGGGACGTGGCTTCCGGCCGCGCCCGCGCCACGCTGACGAGCCAACCCGGCGTGGTGCGCTCCGTGGCGTTCAGCCCGGACGGCAAGACCCTGGCCATCGGAAGTGCAGGTGGCCTGCGATTGCGGGACGTGGCATCCGGGCGCACACGGGTCGTTCCCACCGACCCCGACCACAGTGTGGAGTCGGTGGCGTTCAGCCCGGACGGCAGGACCCTGGCCACCGGAAGCGGGGGTGGCGCAGTGGGGTTGTGGGACGTGGCCTCCGGCCGCGTCAGGGCCACTCTCACCGGTCATACCGACCTGGTGACGACGATGGCGTTCAGCCCGGACGGCACCGTTCTCGCCACCGGCGGTTGGGACGACACCGTGCGGCTGTGGGACGTGGCCACCGGCGATACCCGAGCCACCCTCACCGGACACACTCAGGACGTGGAATCGGTGGATTTCAGCCCGGACGGCAGGACCCTGGCCACCGGTGGCGCCGACGGCGCCGTCCGATTCTGGGACGTGGCATCCGGGCGCACACGGGCCATCCTTGCCACCAACACGAACGGCGTGCTGTCGGTGGCGTTCAGCCCGGACGGCAAGACCCTGGCAACCGGAAGCCGTGGCGAGGGCACGGTGCGGCTGTGGGACGTGGATCTGCCCGACCAAGCCGAAGCGATCAAGAAAATCTGCCGAGTTGTCCAGCGGGACCTCACCAGGCAAGAACGGTCGGTGTACTTCCCGGGCCACTCACCCGACCCCGCGTGCTCGTCCCAGTGAAAGAGCGTTCATCCCGCCAGTCGTCCCTGATTCGAGGTTAGCGCGCCCTGCCCGCACTGCGATCGCGGAGCGGGCAATGGACGAGCACCGTGCGGCCCTCTGGGGTATGTCGGACCAACACCGATCAAGATTGCCGATTAGTACAGTTGCCCTCAGTACCGCACCGCCCGCCCCACTGGCGGCAGCACGCACGAGCATCCGCTTCGCCCCAGCGCACGCTCGGAGGAAGCCGTCCGCCTCACCGTCGAGCTGGCGCCCGACGTCGTGTTGATGGACGTGCGCTTCGCCGGCGAGGACGGCGGGTTCGACGGCGTGGAAGCCGTGCGCCGGCTGGCCTCCGTGGCCCCGGCGACGCCCGTGGTGATGCTCACGAGCTATTCCGGACGCGCCGACGTCGTCCGCGGGCCCTGGAGGCCGGCGCCCGTGGCTACGTACTCAAGGCTGGACCGCCCGGCCAACTCTTCCGGGCGGTACGCGGCACCGCCGAGGGCGGCATGGGTCTCTCACCCCAGCTGGTCGATCGGCTGGTGACCCAAGTGAACATGCTTTCCACTGAGTTGACGGGGCGGGAAATCCAGGTCGTCCGGCTGATGGCGGAGGGGAACAGCAACCGTTCGATCGCGCAGTCCCTGTACCTGGGCGAGGCCACGATCTCGCAGGGTTGGCTTCAAACGACTGGGCGACACCGTCCTCCTCCACCAGAAGCCGGAAGGGCGCCGGGCGACAGGGAACGGTGTTACTGAGGAGGGCTTAGTGCTTTCTTCCGATGCAGGTTGCGCCGAGAGACCGATTCCCGCAGTGCGGACAGTCACTAGTGTCGATCTCATGAGCGACGCAGCGCGAAAAACCACCCACGACCGCGCATTGGAAGCAGTCCGGGGCTACGCGAACCACGATGCCGTCGCGGTGGGGGACGCGCTGACCGGTCTGGAGGACGACCGCTGGATCGAGGTGTACGCGGTCCTGAGCGGCCTACTGCGGTCGACCATCAGCATCATGGAATTGACGGGCGAACGGTGGAAGCTGTGCCACCTGGTTCGGTATGTGGATGAGGTTTCCGCCGCGGCCCCGCCCCACTACGAGTTCGCCATCGCCGCGGCAGCACGGGCGTGGGCCGACGGAGACGAGTCGGCACTGCTCGCGATGGCGCGCCATGACCTGGTCGGGGCGGTGCACATGACGGCGGTGTTCGTGGTTGTCGCGGGGCATGCGTTGTGGGGTGCGAGTGGCTTCCACGCTGTGCTCCGTGAATTCCAGGAGACCGCGGCCGAACTGGTGGAGGATCCCGCTTCCGGAATCTGACCACGTATCCGGCACTGCCGGAATCAGACTCTCGTCGGCTTCGTCGTCGATGCCACCTGCCTGCGAAGCCGGCGAGAACCCTCCTGTTTTGCGGCTGCCCGGGCCGGTGTCAGCAACGCTCTTTGCGCCAGCGGCCGGCCCGGCACCGTAGAAGTCGGGCGCCGCACCGAAGAGCTTCCCAGGTTCGGCGGTGCCGTCGAGGATGTCGGGCATCAACTCCTCGGTGAGCCGCGGCCCGGGAGGAGACCTCCGGGCCGGTCGGCACCTCCCCGTAGGGCGGGACGCAGCCGTCGAAGGAACGGTCGCCCTTCCCAGCCCGTGCGGTCGCGGGCGTCGGAAACGTCTTCCCGCCATGACGGCGGTGTCGACGGCCCGGCCCGTCGACGGCGTGCCGGTCAGGGTGCGGCTTGGAGGCCTTCCGCATCGGCGATGCCGGTCACCCGCCGCACCAGATCGGCCCAGCTGCGTCGCAGCCGCTCGGTGGTGACCTGGGGATCGTTGCGCAGGTAGTCAAGCGTTTCCAGGTTCACGAAGGCGAGCAGGGCGTGGGCGAGCATGTCGTGGTCACCGTCGATTCCGGCTTCTTTCAGGAGTGACGAGACGTGGTGGTGGAAGGCCTGGCCGTAGTGCGAGGTGTGGCGGCGGTCGCAGGGGATCTGGCGGCCCAGCGCGGGGCCCAGGTCTGTGCCGTCGGCGACCCGCTCGATCAGCGCACAACCGAACGCCGTCAGCCGATCGCCCGGCGATGCGCCCGGCCCGAGCGGAGGGGGACCGGAGGTGTAGGCCCCGTGGAACTGCGCCTCGACGTCGTCGATCAGCGTGAGCAGCAGTCCGTCACGATCACCGAACCTACGGAAGAGCGTGCCCTTGCCCACCCCGGCCTCCCGGGCGACCTCGTCCATGGTCAGGTGTTCGACTCCCCTGTCGGCCACCAGCCGGGTGGCCGCGTCCAGCAGCCGGGCTCGGTTGCGGACGGCGTCCACCCGCTCCGCCGTCACATCATGCGGTGGCTGTTTCATCGCTCACTCCGCGGTATCCCACGTACGTACCGCGCCCGTACTGCACTTGCACCGAATAGACGGGAACGGGCGGGTCGCCGGAGGGTCGAGGGAGAAACAGCGACGCCACGCTCCAATTCGAAGCGCCACGGAACGCCCTCCTCCAGTTGGTCGAACTCGCAGAGGTACGTGTAGTCGATGCGGGACATCGGTCTCCTCGATACATCTATGACAAGCGGGCAGGCCACCGGCTCGGTCGGGTGCAGCGGGCAGATCCGCCCGTCCGTTATGTCACGCGTGTGCTTCGGCTGGTCAGCAACGCTAGCGACGCGTCCCACCAGGCGGGACCGGCCCCAGCCCGAACCCGACTCGGCACTTGGGCCTAGGCCGGCTGCCAGATCAGCGCACGGGCGAACCGGCTGTGTGCGCCGCCTCCGCTTCGCCGGAGGCCGGGGCCCCGGCGCAGGGCCCCGGCCTCCGGCCGCTGATCACGCGAGGTTCTTCGTGCAGAACTCCTCCAGCTTGTCGAACGGGATCAGGCCGGTCTTGTCGTAGAGGTCCACGTGTCCGGCGTCAGGAACGGAGTAGAGCTCCTTCGGCGCCGCCGCGAGTTCGTTCGACCTGGCCCGCGCGGCCCGGCCTGCCCGCCGCGCGCCGTCCCGCCGCAGGGACGTCGAGGTTCCGCCCCGCATTCAGTGGCTGCAGGACTCCGTGACGTTGTCCTCGGCGTTCGTACGCAACGGCCGCCAGGATGTCATCGCGAGCAATCCGCCGGCCCGAGCCCTGCACACACCGATGTTCGACAGCCCGACCGCCGGCCAACACGGCCGCCCCAACATGGCCCGCCATATCCGGTGTTTCCGGAGGGTCGGCCTCTCGCGCATCGCCGCTGATGAAGGGTGGCGGCTATGGACACCAGCGCGACGGCGAATCTGGCTCCCGGAGTGCCGTCTGGGCGGCTTCCCATGCCTCGCGGCTCGCCCAGCGCGCGACGTTGATCACCTGGAATCGGGACTCCGATGACATCGCCCGGTGCAGTTTCGTACCCAGGAAGCCAGGGGCGTTGCGCATGATGTGCGCGCGGGCGCGCCATCGTGCGACGAAGGCGTCAACCTGCTCCGCGGGCATTTCGAAGACGTTGATGAACGTGCCAGGTCCGGTGTTGTCGTTCAACTCTGTCTCCTCACATTTCAGTGGATGGCTTCGTCAGCGACCCGGGGAGCGGCGGTGATCGCCGGAGCCTGCGGCCACGGCGCCGGCGTCGTGCTACCCGCCTGTCGGCGGGCGCGGTTCAGCGGAATGCGGGCATGATCTGCTCGGCATAGGCCTTGAGTTGGCCGCGCTGGATCTCCGGTGCGTCATCGCCGTACAGGGCCTGTGCCCAAAACTCCCAGACCAGCCAATCGAGTCGGCCGCCGCCCGCCTGGACCGTCTTCTCAAGATCGTCGCGCACTTGGTCCGGGGTGCCGCACAGGAGCGCGCCCGTCTCGTGCATGCGGCGGGTCAGTGCCCGTGCGTCGCCCAGGTTCAGGCGCCGGTCCGGGGCGTCAGAGGGGATCCGGAAGGCTTCGTTGATGCCGAACGCCTGGAAGAAGTTCTGGTACCAGTAGCCAGCGGTTCGGACCGCGAGATCGAATGCCTCGTCGAACGTGTCACCGAGGACGATCTTCCGTACGATGCCGACACCTTCTCCCCGCGGCAGATCACGGCCGTTTTCGCGGGCGATGTCCTGGTACTGCTCGGTCAGCGGGCCCAGGTGCTCAACGCCTGCGAGAGACAGCAGGGTCCGGCCGTGGCGTGCGGCGTCGATCGCGGTCTGCCGTGAGTAGGTGTTGGGGATGAAGATCGTCGGCCGGTGCAGAGGCTTGGGGAGCACACCGATCTTGTGCACCGTGCCCTCGGCGTCGACCTCGTCCGGGCTGCCGTAGGCGCGGGTCCAGTCGGCCAGTGCCCAGTTCCGGATGCCCTCGGCCGGGTAAGGAATCTGGAAGTGCTTGCCGTTGTGCTGGAAGGAGTCCTCGTCCCAGGCCCGCTCCACGATCGACAGGTACTCGTCGAAGATCTCCCGGTTGCGCGCGTCGGAGTCCGGCTGCATGGAGGTGACGGCGTCGTCCTGGGCCAACGTCTGCATCCAGCGGGTCTGATAGCCGCGGGCGAAGCCGACGCCGATCCTGCCGGGGTACATGTGGCTGAACAACGCCAGGTCCTCGGCGACGCGAATGGGGTTCTGCGCGGGAAGGATGATGGACAGGGGGACGAACATGATCCGCTCGGTCTGCGCCGCGAGCTTTGCGTAGAACAGCAGGGCGTTGGGGATGGTCTCGCCGCCCTCGGTCTGAAAATGGTGCTCGGTACTGCCGAGACCGTCGAAGCCCAGTTCGTCGGCCCATCCGGCGATGTCTCCGTAACTGCGCAACATCCCTTGGTAGGCGTCGGTGTCACGGGCGATCGGCCGGCGGGCACGTCGCTCCTCGGGCGATGCGGCGACGTTCGTGGCACACATGATCAATGTCTTCATTGAGGCTCCCAAGTTGAAACATCATGTTCCGACTGGAACATAGTGCCCCACGCTTGAACTTGGGGCAAGCTGTTCCATCTGCAAGAATCGGGGTCATGACACCATCGGACGGCGGACTCAATCCGCAGGTGGCACGCTCGCAGGCGGCGGCCCTGGACGCCGGCCAGAAGATCCTGCGGTCGGAAGGCGCGGAAGCCGTGACCTATGTGACGGTGGCCGAGCGCAGCGGCGTGGGCCGCACCACGCTGTACCGGCACTGGCCAACCATCGAGCACTTCCTCCGCGACGTTCTGCTGCGTAACTGCGCTGTGACCCACCACACCCCGACGGGTGCCACGCGCGAGGATCTGATCGAGGAACTCGACGGCTTCCGGGTACAGCTGGGCAGCCCTTCGCTGGAGCGACCGATGACCACGATCATGGACCGGGCCTCGCGCGACGCGGAGTTCGCGCAGCTGTGCGGCGAGCTGTACGAGGCCTGTTCAGGCACCGTCGCACAGATCATCCGCACGGCGAGAAAGAGCGGGGACGTCGACGACAAGGTCGATGTCTCACAGGCGATTGCCGAGTTGGCCGGGCCCCTCGTCTTCCAGCGACTCCTGGGGCGGCAGGACATCACGCGTGAGTTCGTCGAAAACGTCGTGGACGACTTTCTGCGTGCCCACCGGGCCGTGCCTGCGGACGAACGTGACGCGCGTGCGGCCGTCACCTGACGCCTTCGGCCTGAGCATCACCGACCCGGCCGGCATTACAGTCTCCGGTTCAGCCAAGCGTCTATGTAGCCGGTGGTGCGTTCACCGTTGCGCTGCAGCAAGGTCGTGACCGGCGTCGCGGACGACCTTCATTCGACACGGGGACTGGCCGGATAGGCGGCCGGCTCCGCAGCGACGGTCCTGTCGCGATCGGCAGGATCGAAGAAGAAGGTGTCGTGCTCACCCACGACCGACAGCACCGGGACGACGACGTCCTTGGCGAAGTGCCCGGCGGACTGCTCCTCCGTGAAGTCGGAGACTTCGCCCTCGGTGGCGGTCTGCTTCACCGAATCGTCGGCGTCGACAGGCCGGGTCCTCGGCGGCGGGGCGGTTCAGAGTACCGAAGAGCCCCGCGGCGGCGCCTCCTTGATGCAGCAGTCCGGTGACGACGACCGCGTCGACGTCTTTGTAGGTCGCCGCTTCCCGGGTTGCCACCGCACTGCCCAGAGAGTGGCCCACCAATGCGACGGGCAGCCCCTCGTAGGTGGCCCTGAGCCTCGTGACGAGTTGGTGAACGGTCGTGGCTTGGCTGGTGTTGTTCACCTCGTCCGCGGCCGGATGGCTGGGACCTGCCGGTCCCGATACGGTCAACGACGACGGAGACCCACCCGTCGCCCGCTGCATCCCGTGCCTGGGAAACCCAGCCGCGGGAGGTCTTCAGGTCGAAGTAGCGGTGGTCATACGTGGCGCTGGAAAAAAGCACCTGGACCCCTCGGACATGCCCGCCCTCCGGTTCGTAGATCACGGAACTGAGGACCTGGTCGGCCCGTCCCCCGTCGGTAAGCGAGACCTCCAGCGTGACCGTGTGGCGGCTGAAGCCGGAGCCGTCCCCACTGGCATCGGCCGGGTCCGGCATGACGACGCTCAGGGTCGTGATCGTCAGAGCGCCGGCCACCGCGACGACAGCACGGAGGGATCCGGGCAGCCTGTCGATTCTCTTGGGCAAGTCGGAGATCACCCTTTCGGAAGTTGGCTGGGTGCGGCCGAGACCGGGCCACCCGGCACGAACAGCGGTACAGCAGTGGTCGTGACCTCGGCCCTCGGCCGAGGTACTCGGCGCCGCATACACCGTTCGAACGACAAGGCCGCCGGTCTCATGCTCGCGAACCTGCTTCGCACACCCCGGTTCGCCGCTGTGACTGCGTATCTCCCGGGCGGCAGTTGTCTCTGCTCCGACTCACCGCGGAGTTTGGAGCCGGTGGTAGCCGAACTCGGCGCGCGCGTCGCGCAAGGTTGCTCCGTGCTCGACGGCTCGGCGGATGTGCGCTTCGGCGTCTCTGATCCCCACAGCGGCTTCGAGCACCGCTTCGGTCCGGGTTGCCGGGATGGCGACCACGCCGTCCCCGTCGCCGAGCAGCCAGTCGCCCGGCGAGACGCGCACGCCACCGATGGTCACGGGCTCGCCGATCGAGTCGACTCGGACCCGGTCCTTGCCCGTGCGCATGAAGTTGCCGCGCGAGTAGATGGGATAGGTGAGTTCCAGTGAGCGGTCGACGTCGCGGCAGACACCGTCGATCACCGTGCCGGCCACGCCGTTTCGGGATGCGGTGGAGGTCAGCAGGTCACCCCACACGGTGACGTCCGTCCTGCCGGAGTTGTCGATGACGACGACCTGCGGAGCGGCGAGGTCGTCGATGTAGTCGCCCACGGTGCCCGCATCGACGCCCGTGGGCGCGTATCGCAGCGTCCAGGCCTGCCCGACCAGTCGGAAGCTGCGGTCCAGCGGCGCGATGCCGAGGCACTGTCCGTCGATGCCCAGGCGGTCGAGGGCGTCGCTGACGTCCGTGGTGCTGAGGGTCTTCAAAATATGCTGAGCGTCTTCAGCCCGCATCTGCATGGTCGCTCCTTGCGAACGGAGATTGCCGACGGCCGGCCACAGAATGGAAGTTTCGAGGTCCGTAAGGGCTGACGGCCCCACTCATCCGGTGTGTTCCGTCGGGAGGCCGTAGATGTCGATCGTGGTCTCGCCGGCGCTCAGCCGGGTCATGATGTCGGCCTCGGCCGAGTCGCGCCGTTCCGCTTCCGCGAGTGCCTTTGCCGCGTCCGCGGCGGGAAGCACCACCACGCCGTCATCGTCGGCCAGCACGAGATCTCCACGCCGCACGACCACGTCACCGATGCGTACTGCTGAGCCGACGTCCCCGTCTCCTTGGGGGTTCTTTGTGGTTCCGCGGACGCTGACCGCACCCGCGAAGGTGGGGAACCCACGCGCGATCAGCTCGGCCGAGTCGCGAACCCCGCCGGTGATGACCAGGCCCGCGATGCCGCGATGCTGCGCGGCCGCTGTCATCACTTCGCCCCAGTAGCCGTGTTCCAGGCCGGAGCCGGTGTCGACCACCAGAACATCGCCGCGCTCGGCGGCATAAATGGCACGGTGCAGCCAGAGGTTGTCGCCGGCCGGGCTGCGTACCGGCAGGGCCGGTCCGATTACCCGCATGCCTGGATGGATGGATCGGATGACGGCCGGCAGGGCACCCACCTTCCCCGCGGCCTCGTACAGGGAAGCGGATCCTACGGTGATCTCGCTCGTCTCGGGCCGCTCCGCACGGTCAGAAGATGGCATGTGCGTCACAGCTCCACGGGTACGCCGGTCGGCGTGAGCAGGAGTTCGGTGTCGGCAGGGGCGAACTTGGCGAGCAGGTCGCAGTGAAGCTCGCGATGAGCCGGGGCCAGGCCACCTTGGTGGATCGGGACCGCCAGACGCGGCGCGACGGCGCGCAGATAGTCCACCGCCTCCGACAGCTTCATCCATGGTGCGCCGATGGGAAGCAGCAGAATGTCGACAGGCTGGTCGGGTACGACGAGCGCATCACCTGGGTGCCAGATGCGCTGGGCGATTCCGTAGGCGTTGTTCGTCAGCTCCGGCAGTGCCGGATGGATGGTCGCGTGGGGTGTCGTCCTCGCCATCACGTCCCAGCCGGCGATGTCCGCTCGGGCGACGTCGTCGCTTGAGAGCACGACGGCTCGCTCGCGCTCGTCGGGCGGCAGCATGCTGGGGACGCCGGGGCTCGCGAATACTTCGAGTTGGGGGTTGGCTCGACGCAACTGGTGCAGTTTTGCCAGTTCGAGGTGGTCAGGGTGCTCATGGGTGATGAGCACCGCGTCGACGTCGCCGATGGCGTCGATGCTGTCCGCGAGGGTTCCGGGGTCGATCAGTACGGTGCCGGCCGAGCCTGCCGGATCGTCGATCAGAACGCATGAGTGGCCAAGGTGTGTCAGCCGCACTGTCTTCCTTCTGTTCATGTAGTCGTCAGCAATCCCTCGGGCAGGTCGGCCGCAGGCGCCGACCGAGTGGTGAGCCCGCGCACCAGGTAGTCCCACACCGAGCGAACGGCTGTGTCGGAATGGATGTGGGCCCGCTTGGACGCCGACTCCGTCTCGTCGGACCAAGTGGCCCAACCGCCGAACGTGCGCGTGAGCAGCTGCTGCCTGGCGGCCTGTTCGAGCAGGATCGCGGCCACGGTGGCGGTGGGAAGGTCCGGGCCCACGGTGACCATCCCGTGGTTCACCAGAAACACGGCGGAGGCCTCACCCAGCCGAGCCGCGACCTTCTTGCCGAGGTCAGGGGTGAGAATCAGGTCGGCCGTGCCGGTGAAGCGCGGAACGCCGTGCGGCGCGAAGTAGTTGGCCGCGTGGCTGACCGGAAGCAACGGTTGTCCCGCAGCGGCAAGTGCGAGGACGTACGGCGAATGGGTGTGCACCACCCCGCCCACGTCCGGACGTGCCGCCATGATCTCGGTGTGGATCGGGTACTCGCTGTGCCGCGGACCTGAGCCGTCGACGACCGTCCCGGCCGCGTCCACGAGATGGACGCGTTCTGGAAGCACCTCTTCGAGGCCCCAGCCGGCTTCCTTGATGTATACGGCGTCCGACCCGGGGTCCCGGGACGAGGCGTGCCCCCACACCAGGTCCCCGTGGCCGGCCGCGCCGAGAACGCGGGACGCCAGAGCGACTGTTCTTCGTATCTCGTTGTCCACATTCGCCTCCTGGGTCTGTCGACCGAAGCGACCGACCCGACTATGATGTGCGATACTCGCACAGTGCCGTGCTAAATTGGCACATCACATGTAGCATGGGGTTTTCCGAGTCGTCAAGAGGTGGTTTCCGATGAGTGGCCGTGAAGCACCAGCGCCGATCGCCCAGACCCTGGACCGCGGGCTGCAGATCCTCGAAGCAGTGGCGCACACCGGTGATTCCCTGACCGTCGCCGAGGCCGCCGCGGCAGTCGGCCTGGATCGAACCGTCGTACATCGGCTGGTCGCGACGCTCGCGGCTCGCGGCTACCTCCAGCGCGCGAGCACCGGCGGCTACCGCCTCGGCCCGACGTGCCTGGCGCTGGCGTCGGTTGTCACCGATCTGCGTGCCACGGCCAGACCTCACCTTGAGGCGCTGCGTGAAGCCACCGGTGAGACGGTCCATCTGGTCGTCCTCTCCGGACGGGATGTCGTGTTCGTCGACAGCGTGGAGAGCATCCACGCGCTGCGGGTCGCCAGTCGCACTGGACGCCTCCTCCCGGCACACGCAACCTCCGTGGGCAAGGCCCTTCTGGCAGCACTGCCGCCCGATCGCTTCCAGGCGCTGTACGGCCACGCCGATCTCGTAGCCGTCACGAAGCGGACGATCTCCGATCCCCACGCGCTCGAACGGGACCTCGCGGCGACCCGTGAACGGGGCTACGCGACCAGTCGCGGCGAGAGTGAGAACGGTGTCGGCTCCGTCGGAGTGGCGGTCTGCAACGCGGCCGGTGAGCCCCGGGCTGCCCTGAGCGTCGCCATGCCGCTGGACCGCCTCACCGACGCAGTCGAGCAGCAGGCCGTCGCGGCACTGCGGTCGTCGGCGGCGGAGTTGGGCGCTCAACTGTGAGCTGCCTGAACCTCGCTCGGGCGTACAAGTCCGGGTGACTGTCACATCCCAAGGCGTAGAAAGGGCAGAACGTGGTGAGAAACGCATTCAAGGCGCCGCCGCCCTATGCCATCAACAGTGTGGACCACGCACTGCGCGCTGCGATCATGCTGCAACTCGAAGGCGGGCTGACCGTCTCGCACATCGCGGACCGCCTCGGCGTCGCCCGCTCAACTGCACACCGTCTGCTGGCCATGCTGGTCTACCGTGACTTCGCTGTGCAGAACGACGATCGCACCTACCGCGCAGGCCCCGTCCTTGAGCTGTCGGTACAGTCCCCATCGCTCGTGGCGGCCCTGCGCGCCGCCGCTCTGCCGCACCTTCGCCACGTCGCCGACTCGCAGGGCGAAACTGCCAATCTGATCATCCGTACCGGCCATACCGTCAGGTTCATCGCCAGCGCGGAGTCCTCCCAGGCACTGCGCGTGGGCTCCCGCGAAGGCATGGTCTTCCCCGCGCACCGAACCACCGGCGGACTACTCCTCCTCGCCGCACTCCCACCGGATGAACTGAGCGAGCTCTACGCGGTACGGCGATTCCCTGACGACTCCCTGGACCGTCCCAACCTCACCGCGCTGCAAGCCCGTTTGTCCCATGTTCGACGATCCGGCTATGTCGTCAACAGAGAACTGTCCGAGCGGGGACTGGTCGCGGTGGGCGTGCCGGTTCGTGGCGCAGACGACCGCCCCGTCGCCGGCCTGTCGCTTTCCATGCCGTCGGTGCGATACGAGCCTGATCGGTTGCCGATCCTGCTCGACACGTTGAAGTCTTCAGCCTCAGCAATCGAGGAGGATCTGCGGTCGGCGAACAGGCCAGGCTGACAGGCGCACCCGCGGAGAGCGAAGGCTCGGCGGGGCACACAACCGCTGCACGGAAGCCCGCACTGAAGGCCGAGGGCCGGTGTCACCGCGAAGCAGATCGCATGGACTCCGCTCCGAGCCCGATGCTGGGGTAGATCCGCGGCTCTTGATCCGTGGTCAGGGCAGTGGGGCCGTACAGCCAGTCGGTGTAGGTGTAGTCGTAGGTATCCCGGGCCCGGAGCAGGAGGTTGCGCTGTTCCCGCTGAGCGCCATCGTGGTGCCAGAGCCGACCCCACTTCCGGCTGGCCAGCTGGACACGCTCGCAATGTGCCGGTCGGACCTCGTTGTAGGCGCGGGTGACTTCGCGCCAATCGACTCCCGCCCCTGGCCGGTGTCGTGACCGCTGCTGCAGGCTGACGTGTTCGGCGAGGACCCACCCGTCCTCCAAAGCCATGATTGCGCCCTGGGCGATGTACTGGAGAGGTGGGTGCGCGCTGTCACCAAGGAGCACGACGTTGCCGTACACCCAGTTCTTGATCGGGTCGCGGTCGTACATCCGCCACCATCGGTCCCGCCACATCAGCGGAAGCCCGTCTTGTACCGCCTGGCAGGTTCCGTCGAAGGCGTGGTCGAGTTCGTCGGGTGTCCCCCAGTCCTCCATGCCGGCCAGTGCCTTCGGCGACTCGAAGACGGCGACCTGATTGAACATCTCGCCGCCACGCAAGGGATATTGGACGAAGTGGCAGCGCGGCCCCACATAGACGACGACAGAGTCCTCGAAGATGTGGTTGTCGCGCGCCTGCCCGATCGGCACGGCACCTCGGTAGGCGACGTAGGCGGAGCTGACCGCCCGGTCGCCGACGAACTGGCGGCGAGCGGTCGAGTGCAGGCCGTCGGCGGCTACCACGACGTCGGCGGATGCCGTACTTCCGCTCTCAAAGTGGACGCGCGCGCCACCGGGGATGTTCTCGTACTCCGTCACCTTGTGATCGGTGAGCAGCTCGACGTCGGCGTCCTGACAGGCCCTCAGCAAGGCTCCATGGAGGTCGCTACGATGGGTGACCAGGTAGGGGAAGCCGTAGCGGTGTTCAAGGTCGCGCAGGTCCAGTCGAGTGAGCTCGGTGCCCTCGATCGCGTCGAGCATGACCATTGCGTCGGGAGACACTCCATGTCGTCTGACTTCGTCGAGCAGGCCGTACTGGTCCAGGACGCGGGCGCCGTTGGGGGCGATCTGCAGGCCGGCACCGACTTCGCCGAACTCGGGTGACGACTCGTATACGGTGACGTCCAGGCCTTGGCGGCTCAGTCCGAGCGCGGCGCCCAGGCCTCCGATTCCACCGCCGACGACGATGACGTCCGACGTGGTTGCCCGGTTCATCCGGTTGTCTCCTCTGCTCAGGGCTGGAGTGGTGGTGTCGTCGTCGGCAGACCGCGTTTCCGATGCAGCGGATCAGGCCGTCTCTCGGAGGGTGTTGAGGGCTCTTGCCCACCACACGAGGTCGTCCAGCATTGCGTCGACGGATGGCTTGAGGGCGCTTTCGATCGCATTGATCGGCGCATTCTCGCCAAAGGGATGGACTTTGAAGAAGTCGCTGCCGCAGATGTGGGTGGTGAACTTGGAGGGAACCATCTGCAGCTCCACGGCTATGCCGCGTAGGTGCTCGATTGCCCGGGCGCCGCCCACACTGCCGTACCCCAACGCGGAGAAGGGTTTGCGGACCCATTCCACGTAGGCCTGGTCAAGGGCGTTTTTCAGCGCCCCGGTGATCGAGTGGTTGTACTCGGCGACGACGAAGACGAAGCCGTCGTACTGGCGGACCGCGTCCTGCCAGGCAAGCACCCGTGCGTCTTGGCTCGGCATGTGCAGATTGGATGCCGTCTCCGCAAAGAGCGGCAGGTCGAAATCGCGCAGATCGAGCTTGTCGAGCGTGACGTCGCTGCGGGACATGGCGTGCCGCAACAGCCAGTCCGCTGGTTTGTCAGCGTATCTCGTGGGACGGGTCGATCCGATGATGAGAGCCAGGCGAGGCGTCGCGTCCACAGTGCGCACTTCCTTGTTCGTGACGCCGCGGCGACGGGATCGCCCGCGTCAGCGGGGTTGCAGGTCATCACGTCAGACATCGCTGGGCGGGGTCAGGATGTCGTTTCCCTCGACCCCGCCGTCCGGTCTTTTTGCCGGCGAACTCGAACTCGACCACGTTCTCGTGGTGAAGCGAGAACTGGTGAAGGTCCGGTCAGCCGGGGTTGTTCATGGTGTGCACGCGCCCCACGGAGGCGGCGTCCTCGCCGTACGGCGTCGTCATGACCTCCAGGTCGTGCCCACTGGGATCCCTGAAGTACATGCCCCGGCCGCCGTCGTTGTTGTTGATGATGCCGGGGACGTCGTAGAAGGGGTCGGGGTAGTAGTCGATACCCCGCTCCTTGACGCGGGCCAGGATCTCGTCGAATTCCGCCTCGGTGACGAGGAACGCGTAGTGCTCGGGGTCGAACGGTTCGTCAACCTGACCCACGTCGATCGAGACGTTGTTGTCCAGGTGATGGATCAGAAAACGGTCCTTGGCGAAGCTTTCGGCTTCCGGCAGGCCGACGACATCGGTGAGGAACCGCGCCGTCGCGTACTTGTCCCGCGCCTTGTAGATCGTGTGGTTCAGTTGCATTTTCTTTTCTCCGGCGGGTAATGAGCCTTGGGGGGCTGTGGGGTGGCGGGACGCTAGATCTGGATGACGTAGCCGTCCGGATCGCGAAGGAACGCGGACTCCTTGTTCGGGCGCAACGTGCACACCAGCGTGGCACCCAGTTCCACGAGCGCCTCGATGGCGTTGTCCAGATCCGACACGTTCTTGAGGGCGAACCCGATGTGATCGACGCCGCCACTGGTACCGGGTTCGGCATCGCCGGTGAAGTCCAGGAGCCCCGAGGGGACGCCTTGGCTGACGGTCAGGTTGTCTCCGATGCCGGGTGAGGTGAGGGTCACCAGCTTTCCGTCGAAACCACTCTCCGCGACAACCATGCCGAAGCCCTCGGTGTAGAATTTCACCGATCGCTCGACGTCGCTCACCTTGATGTGGGCGTGGTTAAGTCCTCCGAAATACATGCTCCTCCTGTCGGGTCGTTGCCACACGACTGAAGGCGTGAGTCGTTAGCGGCTCGCCATGTCAGCGATGAGGCATTGACCAATAAGAACCATTAGAACCGACCGTCGACGGCGACGGAAGAATGAGCCCCAGCTTTTTCGCTGTGCAGAACCGAGGATCTACTGGACGTTATCCGGGGCGACCGTCCGGCAGCATTTTGACTACTCCTGCACATCAGACGCGCGCTGTTTCAGCGTTCTTTGTGATCGCCACTTCTCTGCTTTCAGATGTGCAACGCGGGCGCGACGCTCTGCAGGGGTTTTCTGGGTTCCCGCGTGAGCAATCGACCCGGACTCGGACCTCTGCGAGCCCGAGTCCGCACGGGTGAGTCGCGGGCGGCCACGGCTCGGCCGGCGCGCACCGGTACAAGACGCTGTCACGCTACTGGGGGCTGGTATGGCACGCCATGCGTCGATGGTCTTACGACCTCGGACCGTGTGCGGAACCCGGCTTCGCCTGCGTGCCCTTGCGCCGGTCCCGACGCGTGCTCTCAGCGGCAGTCGTGCGTCTGGCCGGCCCGGGCCTGAGGTCCGGTGCGGGCGCCGGGCGGACGAGGCGACCGTGGTAGATGAGTGAGGCGGCTTGTTTGAGGCGGCGGACGCGGATGCTCACCTCGTAGGCATCGATGCCTGCGATCGTGGCGACGCGAGTGGTGAGATACCGGTAGAAGTCCTCGGCGTCACGACAGATGACGGTAGCCATCAGGTTGTGCCGTCCGCTGACGGCAGCTGCGAAGGCTACCTCGGGGTGCCGAACGAGCTCCTCACCGACCTGATTGAGACAGGCGGCAGCGACGCGGAGCCAGAGCGTGGCGTTCAGTGCGTGTCCGAGGCGTTCGGGCAGCAGGTCGACGTCGTAGAAGAGCGTGCCGGAGGTCTCCAGAGCGTCCAGGCGGCGGGCGACCCGGGTGTTCGACCAGCCAGTGAGTTCGGCGAGTCGGGTGTGGGTGGTGCGGCCGTCCTCGGCGAGGGCGTTCAGCAAGAGGCTGTCCTCGTCCGTCGGGGGTTGCGGGCGGCCGGTGGGAGTGAGGGCTCGGTCGCTGCCAGTGAGTCGCTTGACCTGGTCGGAGGTCAGGCCTGCACCGTAGCCGGTCCAGTCGCGGCTGTCGGTCTGGCCGAAGCTGTGCAGGACCAGGTCGATGGTGACATCGAGGACGGAGGCCGAGCGCGGTAGTTGGCGCAGCAGGACATCCTCGCGCTCGGCGTCGAAGGGCGCCCGGATCACGCAGATGATCTCGGAGCCGCCGGAGGACAGATTGGCATGGGCTATGTCCTGGCGCTTGACCAGGGAGTCGGCCAGAGGTCCGACCCGATCCGGGCGCGAGCGGATGCGGGCCACCCACTGGGCCTGCCCGTACACCGCCGGGTTGACCAGGCCGACCACGCGTATCACTCCGCTGCGACGAAGCGCCTGGTATCGACGGGCTGCCGTCTGCTCGGAAACCCCGATCACCTCGGCGATCCGCCGGAACGGAGCGCGGGGCGCCCGCTGGAGTGCGTGGAGGATTTCCCCGTCAACAGCGTCGATCATGGCGGGACAGTGCGCACAGGTCCGGGGCCTTCCTGGAGGTTTTTCCTCATCTTCGACGGTGTGGTTCATGAGCTGTGACCGTGGCGCGGATGCTGGGTGCGGCCCGCGGAAAGGACGTGTTCCCCAAGGGCACCCCGGCAGGCGACGGTATTCCCCTCCTCGGTGTCCGTCCTGCTGATGCACCTCACCAAGGCGAGCATGTCGCCGCTCCAGGCTGTCTGCGGACCGACCGCCCACGAGGGTGTCCCCACCGTTTGGCCGGACCGGAGAACCGCCCCACCCCACCCGAATCCTTCTCGTTGGAGGTTCCCTTCATGGACGTCGGTATCGGCCTGCCCATCGCTGCACCTGACACCCTTCGCACCTGGGCCGAGTGCGCCGAAGCCGGGCCCTTCAGCACACTCGGCCTGCTCGACCGGCTCGTTTACGACAACCCCGAACCCTTGATCACACTCGCTGTCCTGGCCGGCGCCACCTCCTGTATCCGCGTCCAGACCGAGGTGCTGCTCGCTCCGCTGCGCGATACCGCGCTCCTCGCCAAGCAGGCCGCCACCCTGGACCGGATGACCGGCGGCCGCCTGGTCCTCGGCCTGGGCATCGGCGGCCGGGACGACGACCACCAGGTCACAGGCATCGAGAAGAACACGCGAGGCCGACGCCTCGACGAACAGATGGCGGTGCTGCGCCGCCTGTGGTCCGGCGAACCCTACGGCGACGACATCGGCCCGATCGGTCCTGCGCCGGCCCGGCCCGGCGGCCCCGAGGTGCTCTTCGGCGGCTTCCGAACCGCCGCGATTGAACGGGTGGCGCGCTGGGGTGACGGATTCCTCGCCGCGGTAGCACCCTCCTCGGCGGGCCTCATGGGCGGCCTGTTCGACACAGCCCGCCGGTTCTGGAAGGAGTACGGGCGCGTCGGCGAACCCCGTATCGTCGCACAGGTCAATGTCGCGCTCGGCTCCGACGACGTGGTCCACGATGCCCGGAGCAATATGCGTGCTTACTACGCCTTCCTCGGTACGGCGGATCAGATGGTAGCCGGAATGCTCACCACGCCGACCGAGATCCGCGCTGCGCTCGCCGAGTTCGCCGACTTGGGCGCAGATGAGGTCATGCTGTACTGCCATGGCGTCGACCCCCACCAGGTGGACCGCCTCGCCGAGTTGCTGTAGTCGCGACGAGGTTTTTCCGCTTTCGGTGTGCCGCTGGTAGAAGGGAGGGTGCGACCGTCTCGCGCTCGCTCACAACCACGCGGGCAGTTTCGGCACAGATCCCGGCCCTCGCGAGTGCAGGGGGCCGGGCACGGGGCGTCCGGTCGCGTAGGCCGCCAGGCTCGAAAGGTCACCGCTTACCGTGACCGGCTCCGCGCCGCCTGGCGCGCCCAGGCTCCAGACACGGGAGTCGCTGTCCTCGGACCGCAGGACGACGCGTGCGCTGTCGCGCCGGGTCCGGAAGGCAGCCGCCACGTCGTCGATGAGCGCCGCGCACACCTCGCGCGGGACGTCGTCGAAGGTGGTGACGTTCAAGTCGACGGTGTGGACCCATACTTCCCGCACCCGCATCCACGGCACCTCGAAGGCGGGGACGGCGCGTCCCCGTGCCGTCCGTACGGTCGCACTCCAGCACGCGTCCGGCAGGCCTGCGAGTTCTCCGGCCAGTCGTGCGTCAGCCGTGAGGAGGTCGGCGCGCAGGGCGTCGGCCGACTGTCGTGCGCCGGCCTCGATCTCGTGCGCTCGTTGACCAGCATCCGCGTACATCGGTGTCTCAACCCCCGTACGCGCCCAAGTCAGAAGGTTGACGAGGGCATCGGCGTTACGGGCCACGTGGGCGATCACATGAGCCCTGCTCCAGCCCAGCAGAGAGGACGGCTTGGTCAAGCCCGAGTCGGTCAGCCAGTCCACGGTGGCCTCGAAGGCGGCCGTGCCCTTGGCCGCCCAGTCAAGCGTCGCCCCGGGCACGGTACTCACCGTGTCTCCTGGCGGCAGGTGTTGCGGCACTCGCCGATCCCTTCGATCCGGGTGACGAGGACCGAGCCGTCCCGGAGGTAGCGGGCGGGCTTGCGGGCGTGGCCGACCCCGCCTGGGGTGCCGGTGGCGATGACGTCGCCGGGCACGAGCGTGATGATCTCGGACAGGTAAGCGACCAGTGTTGCCGGGTCGAAGACCAGGTCAGCGGTGTCGGCCTTCTGGACAATGTCGCCGTCCACCTCGCAGGTCAGGTTGAGGCCCTGACCGGCCACCGCCGGGTCGTCGGCGGTCACCAGCCAGGGTCCGATGGGGGTGGTGGCCTCGAAGGTCTTGCCCTGGTCCCACTGGGTGGTGCGGTACTGCCAGTCGCGGGCGGTGACGTCGTTGAGCACGGTGTATCCCGCGATCGCGGTCCGCGCCACCTCCGGGACGACGTGCCGCACCTTCGCCCCGATGACGATGGCGAGTTCGGCCTCCCAGTCCATCTGGGTGGAGGACACGGGCAGGATCACGTCGTCGTGGGCGCCGATCAGAGCCCGCGCATACTTGGAGAACAGTGTGGGGTGCGAGGGCAGTTGGCGGCCCATCTCCAGAATGTGGTTGCGGTAGTTGAGGCCGACGCAGACGACCTTCTCCGGGGCAACGACCACCGGGGCGTAGTCGAAGGCCCCCTCGTACACGGCTCCGTCGGCGCGCGCAGCCCGCGCCGCCCAGTCGTCGTGGCGCAGGAAGGAGACCAGGTCGCTCTCGCCGAGGTCCACTGCTGTCCCCCCGTCGACGCGTACGGCGCGCGTGGCGCCGTCGACCCGGATGGTGGAGAGCTTCACTTGTGTTCTCCTCGGGAAGTCCGGGCGAGGCCGAGGGCCTCGTAGACGGGCTCGTCACTGAACCGGAAGAGATCGGTCTGGGTGCGGGCGGTGAGCGAGACCTCACACCAGGACGGGACGACGAACAGGTCGCCCTTGGCGATCTCGAAGACCTTCTCCCCGACGTGGGCGATTGCCTCGCCCTCGAATACCTGCCAGACCGCGGAGCCGACCGAGCGCACCGGGGCGGTCTGGGTTCCAGCCCGCAGTCGGCGCATCTCGGTGCGCATCGTGACCAGGGCGTCCTTGCCCGTGGTGGGGTTGGAGAAGCGGATTCCGGCGTGGCCTGGCTCGATCACACCAGGCGCATCTTCGTTCTCCAGTTCCAGCTGCGCGTTCAGGGCGGCGTCGGTGTGTTCCCAACGATAGGCGGCCAAAGGTGAGTTGGGGCGGTCGGGCTGGCTGATCGGACGCAGTCCGGGGTGAGCCCATAGTCGCTCAGCCCGCGAACGCCGCGGGGTGGCGGCGGTGGAGAGTTCGTCAGGGCCGAACTCGAAGAATCCGGCGTCGAGTTGCGAGACGAGTGGGATGTCGAGGCCGTCGAGCCAGGCCATCGGTTCTTCGCCGACGTTCTGGTGTTCGTGGAAAGCCCAGCTCGGCGTGAGCAGCAGATCACCCCGTCGCATCGCCACCGCGTCACCATCAACGTTGGTCCAGACGCCTTCGCCCTCGAGAACGAACCGAAAGGCGCCCTGAGAATGCCGGTGCGAGGGCGCAGTCTCATGCGGCCCCAAATACTGGATCGCGGTCCACAGGGTCGGAGTGGCATAGGGAAGCCCAGGAAGACCTGGGTTGGACAGGGCCATGGCGCGGCGCTCACCACCACGCCCTACCGGCACCAGTTCCCCGGAACGCCGTGCCATGGGGAGCAGCTGCGCCCACCGCCACAGGTGCGGGATCGCCGCGGGCCGGGGCGACATCGGCATGAGGTTCTCAACCTGGGTCCACAGCGGTATGAGACCTACTTCTTCGAATTCTGCGTACAGCTCGTCGAGCAGCTTCTGCTCGGCCTCGCTGGTGGTGTCGGTCACAGAAACCTCCACGTTGTGTGTTCGGCAACCGCCGGAAGCGCATTCGATTCCGGTGCCCCGACGCTACGCGGGTATTTCCTCTCAAAGGAATTAATGACACCCACAATTCCACTGTGAAGAATTCAGTAGCCGTTCATCCAGTTCCACGTCTCCCGTGAGCGCCGCCGGCAACGCCCTGCGGGGCGTCCGGCTGCTGCACGAACTCGACGAACTCCGAGTAACCGGGCTCGTCGCCGAGGGCTTCGCTGTGCAGGACCGCCACAAGGTCTACCGGCCAGGGCCGACCCTGCAGGCGATCCGAGGAACCGGTCAACCCCACACCCCGATCTGATCGCTGTCGCCCACCCACTACCTGCGCGGACGGCGTGGAGGGCCCCGAGGCGCTGCGTGTCAGCCACCGCACCGGCACGCCCAAGAGAGCGAGCATGGAGTGCACGCCGTCGGCACGTGTGTGCGCGACCGTACAGGCGTCGCCGTAGCCGTGGCGGCTCCCTCCGTCCGATGCACCCGCGCTCAGCTCGCGGACCTGGCTCAGCCACTGCTCGCAGCTGTGCAGGAAATCGGTCGGGAAATGTGACGCGCGGCGGCCGGCCATCGGACCGGTCTCCCGGGAAGCAATCCGCTTGGCGGCCGGTGCCAGCCCTGGCACCACGAAGGCGCTGGTCTCGGTCACGCCAACAGCAGTTCACCAAGCCTCACCGGTCGGAGGGCTCCCGCGGCAGCCACAGGAGCATCAGCACCACAGCGGCGGCCATGACCCCCGCTCCTGCCCGAAACACCAGCGCGTACCCCGCCGTCAGCGCGCGAGGGTTGCCGCTGCCTCCCGTACGGGCCGCCGCGATCGTCGACATGATCGCGAGTCCCAGTAAACCGCCCCAGCATCATCAGGATTCCCGGCAGTACGATGTCGGTGAGATAGTCCCCCTTGGAAGTCATCTCGGACTGCAGGAAAAAGCCCGCCGCCGCCACCGCCGCGCCGATTGCCGCCAGGTTCCGTGGCCCCAGCACCCGCAACCGTCAGGGAACTCGGCACCTGCGCGAGACCCGCCTGGAGCGGTGTATACCCCAGCACGTTCTGGGCGTACAGCGTCACGAAGAACCACATGCAGAACACCGCGGTCCCGTTCAGGAACATGGCCACATTCGCCGACGACACCGACCGCAGCCGCAGCAGCCCGAGCGGCATCAGCGGAGCCGCCGTACGCGCCTCGACAAGCAGGAACGCCGCGATCAGAGCCAGGCCGGCGACCAGTGGCAGCAGGGTCGAAGTCGCCGTCCAGCCCTCAGAGTCGGACTGCGAGATCCCGTACGCGAGGGTCGCGAACCCAGCCGTCACCAGCACCGCGCCCGGCAGGTCGAGGCGCCGCCCGTCGCCGTTGCGACTCTCCGTCAACCACCGCAACGAGCCGGCCAGCACCATCGCCCCGACCGGGACGTTGATCAGCAGCACCCGCCGCCATGACACCCCGTCCACCAGCGCACCACCGACCAGGCCGCCCGCGGCCCCACCGCCCGCACCCACCGCGCTCCACGTCGCGATGGCACGCATCCGCGCAGTGCCGTTCGGGACGGCGGAGGTGACGATCGTCAGGGTCGACGACGCAAGCACCGCGGCTCCGAGCCCCTGCACGGCCCGCGCGATCAGCAACTGCCACCTCGTCGGCCCGGCTGCCGCCGCGAGTGCCGCTGCGGTCCTGGCGGCGGCCTGCCCGTCGCGGTCGGCGCTGCCGGGCCACGCACGCCGAGGCATCCCCGTCCTTGAGGAACCCGGTGTCATCGACGATCACGGTCGGCTCGATCACCTGCTGCATCCGCCAGACGAGGCGGACCCGTACATGCGCCGCCTCCCACGGGCTGGTGGTGATGAAGTGGGCCAGTGCGTGCCGGTTGCCGTCCTTGCCCAGCCGTGCGGCCATCGGTTCGACCGACTTGCGCCGCCCGTCCAGCACCGTGCGAACGGTTCGAACATCTCCGCCGCGAAGTCCTTCAGATCGCACCGGACCGCGGCCAACTCCCCACCCAGCACACCCGCTCAGCGACACACCCGATCAAACGGACACGCCACCGGCGAACGAACCTGAACAAGCACCACTAGGCTTTCGCGCCGCGGTCGGTGACAGCGGATTGCTCTTGTCGTTGCTCTGGCTCCCAGGCGTGCGCCCAGGCGGTGATGCCCTCGACGACGGCGCCGAGCGCACGACCCTTGGGCGTGAGCCGGTAGCTGACTCGTGTGGGGGGTCCCTGGTCGACATGCCGTTCGACGATGCCCTCGTGCTCGAGCTCGCGCAGTCGCTCGGTGAGCATCCGCGAGCTCACGCCGGGGATGGCGTGCTTGAGGTCGTTGAACCGCTCGATGTCGTGGAGCAGGGCTCGGATCACCGCTCCCATCCAGCGGCTACCGATCAGCTCGACAGCATGCAGGTAGCGAGGGCAGAACGCGTGCGGTGCGATCGACTCCATGCCTACTAGGTTACCCCATGGCTCTAAGTTATTGAACAGAACTAGGTTGACATTAGTAACCTGCTCTCTTAGCGTTCGTGGCGTAACCCATCCAGCTTCGGAGGAATCACATGTCTCACATGGATCTGCACACGCCTGAGAACAGCGCGATCGTGCTCATCGACCACAACCTCGGCACGTCGCTGTCGGTGCAGTCGATGGACCGCCAGGCGCTGGTCAACAACACCGTCGCCCTGGCCAAGATCGCCAAGCGGATGAACGTGCCGCTCGTCGTGACCAACGGCCAGGACACCGACCCGTCGTCGACGTTGTTTCCCGAACTGCTCAGCGTGCTCGGCGAGACCCCGGTCATCGCCCGTTACGGCACCTTCAACGCCTGGGACGACGCCGACTTCGTGGCTGCGATCGAGCGCACCCAGCGCGGCAGGCTCGTCCTGGCCGGTCTCTGGACCGAGGTGTGCGTGATGTTCCCGGCGCTCTCGGCCCTCGACGCAGGCTACGAGGTCTCCGTCGTGGTCGATGCGTCGGCCGGCGAGAGCGTCCAGAGTCAGGACGCGGCGCTGCGGCGCCTGGTCCAGGCAGGCGCCGTGCCCACCACCTGGTTCTCCCTCGCGGCGGAGTTCGCGCGCAGCTGGGCCAACGTCGACAAGGCGGTCGCCCTGAGCGAGATCGCTGGTGAGCACCTGGCCACGTTCAGCCTCACGAGCCAGTACTTCCAGCACACGCTGACGGTGCCGTCGGCACTCGCCACCGCCTGAGCAGGTCAGCGGGGGCACCATGGCCATGGTTGGCCCGTCCTGGTCACTTTCCGGGCGGGCCTTGTGCTCCCGTGGAAACGGGGTCGCGTCCTTCGTGCTGACGGCGCGATCTTCCCGCTATCTGAGGTTTTCGCTTCGGGGTGTGGTGACCGCTGGTGGGTGTGTCCAGGTGTCATGCGGTATTCCGTGGGTGACCGTGAAGCAGCGGGTACAAGGACCTGCGCTGGCGGGGAACGGGCACGGCGCCCACCGCCGCTCCGCGGCCGACTGCGCCGCCGTGTGCCGAGGCGCTGCGCAACGGCGACTGGCCCGAGGCGGTGACACGGACACCCATCTGGTCGGCTGCCATGATCCAGCGCTACGCCGAGGACGGCGGTGCGCACGAGACTCGTGATCGCCGAAGTCCAGGTACCGGGCGGTCGTGGTCCTTCTCCCCAATGATGAGACTCGCTCTCCATGCCGTTCCTGGCCTGCGGTATCGGCCGCCGAAGCAAGCCCCGGACGGAACAGGCGACGACCCGCCGAGCAGTTTGAGCATGACCCCTGTGTTTCGGCGCATCTCGGCTGGCCCTGCATCAGGCTCGGCTGAGCCGGCAGGCCAACACCACCTTCGCCGAGGACGCCTCACAGCTTCGGACCGGCAGCGCGCCCCGCACCATGGCGACCTGGCGCAACCTCGCCATTGGCGCCTTACGCATCGCCGGCACCGACAACATCGCCGCTGCACTCCGCGCCAACTCCCGCGACCCGAAACGCCCGCTCGCACTCTTCGGCCTCCCGTGATCACGAACCTGACGCCACGCGACTCATCCGAAGCCCTGCCCGGTCGCGGCCCCCGAAGTCGGCAAGCGCCACGTCGAGCGGCGCCTGCGGATCAGGGCTCAGGGACAGGCGTTGTCCGAGAAGACCTCGATCTTCACGCCTGCTGTGCGCCGGTGCTGATCTGCTGGGTGAGCTTCAGCAGTTCTTCGACGTGGTAGAGCTCGGTGATCTTGCCGTCGACGATGCGCATGATGTCCTGGCCGTTGATGTCGACCGGGTTGCCGCTGGCGGGGAACCCGAAGGCGTCTCCGGTGTGGGTCGCGGTCATCCGCCAGTGGAGGACAATCCAGCCGCCGGGAAGCTCCTGCTGGAAAAGGATCCGGTGCTGTGTGTCGGTGAATCCGTCGCGGACCGCGGCGATCGATGCCCGCATGCCGTCGATACCCGAGGCGGCGTCGCTGGCGGGGTTGTGGTCGATCACATCCGGGGCGAACACCTCGTCTGCCCCGGCGACGTTGCCCGTGTCGTAGAGCTCCAGCTCGCGCGCGGCGACCCGCAAGGCGGTGCTCGTCGTCGAGCGCACGATCTCGCTTGCGGTGTTGTTCGTAGTGATTGCGGTCATGAGGCCCTCCAAGGCATGTGGTGCGGGCGGGCTGCCCCGACTACAGTTCCCCAAGGGAACCAGTTCCCTCAAATGAACTAATGGGGAGAGCATGAGTGATCTGGATCACCTTCTGCCGGAATGTCCGATCGCCCGGTTCCTGACCGTGCTGGATGGGACCTGGGCGACGCTGATCGTGCGGGAACTGCTGACCGGCCCCAAACGCTTCACCGAGTTGCGCGCCGCGCTACCGGGGATCAGCCCCAAGACCCTGTCCTCACGGCTACAGCGATTCGTCTCCGCTGGACTGGTCACCCGTACCGCCTACCCGGAGATCCCACCCCGGGTGGAGTACCAGCTCACCGAAGCAGGCACACGACTTCAGACCGTCTTCGACGCCATGGCCGCCTGGGCCGAACAAGACCTTCCGCGCACCGGCATCTTCCGCGTCACAGACCGCTGACCCGAAACGCCCGCTCGCGCTCTTCGGCCTCCCGTGATCACGAACCGGGCATCACACAACTATGCCGAAGCCCTGGGTCCGGACTGGCGAGGTAGTCGCACGCGAAGATGGTGCGCACCGCGCGGCCGAGTTCTTCGAGCGCGGCGTAGGTGGGGTGTTTGGGGCCGCTGCGGGTGAAGCAACGCAGGACCTGTTTCGCCTCCGTGGTGCCCAGACGCAGGGCGGTGGCGTACTTGACCATCTGGGGTCACCGGGCGACACCAATTCCGGATCCTCGCGTCCAGCCAGCGTCCAGAATTCGACGTCCAGACGCTCGCACAGCCCACCCACGACGTCACCCTCCAGCCGCAGGCCGATACGTCTGCGCAGGTCAAAGCGACCCCAACACACACTGACGGCCACGGAGTTGAACTCACGAGCAGCGGATTCAGCCCCGTAACCCAAAACCCTGAATCCACACCCTTGATGAGACGTTTCCGCAGGTCACAGGGGTGCTCGGTGGGGCGGGTGGGACTCGAACCCACGGCCGACGGATTATGAGTCCATTGGGGATCTTGGCGGGCCTTGTCGATCATTGCCGATTCACGCCGTTCTTGCAGGTCAGACGTGCTGATCCGTGTCAGCCCCGTGCAGTGCTTGTCGGCCTGTTCCTGTCCTTGTGGCCCCTCAATGGCCCCTGGCGGCCTTCGAGAGGGACGCTCGCGACAAGAACCGCCTCGTCCGCCCAGTTCAGCCAAGAGGATGGAACCTTCGCCCAGCGGAGTCCCTTTCCAACGCGCGGCGAATCAAGGGCAGGTGGTTAGCCCCCAGGTACGCAGGGCCGACGGCACGGCGGGCGGAAGAGCTGCGGTCGCGCCGACCTCGACCTGCTCCGCCGACGCATACTCGTCGCGGACTGATCCTGTCCGTGCCCGTCAGACGGACAGGCGATCGACCAACAGCCCACCTCGGGAAGTCAGTCCCACCACGAAACGACAGAAAGGACCCGCTCCGAGGCTCCTGCATAGCACTTGCGCAGGGCATCGAAATGGTCCTTCAGGCACGTTCTGGGTCCGTCGACGAGGCCTTCGGCTCCGTAGCCGATCAACGCTCCCGCCTCACGCATGTCGAGTGGCAGCACGCCAGAACGGCCTGGAGGTCGATCTCCCTGAGCAGGCCGGAGACTTGTCTGACTGCCAACGGTTCAAGGGCGGGCCGGTGCAGGCCCGAAAGGCCAGATGGCATGAGGGTGAGCGTTGAGGAAACCGACATCGATCGCCAGACCGCCGTCGGTGGCCCGCTTGAGCGCGGCGAGGTGCAGTTGCGTGACCGGGTCCGCGAGGCAGACGGACGCAACCCTGAACCGAATGCCGGACTGATCGACTCGCAGTCCGTGCGCACTGCCGACACTGTCCCCTCCGCTACAAGAGGCTTCGATGCGGGCAAGAAGGTCAAGGGCCGCAAGCAGTTCATCGTCACCGGCACCCGCGGCCTGCTCCTGGCCGTCCACGTCGTCGCCGCGAACATCCAAGACCGCGACGGCGCCAGGCGTCCGCTGCCGTGGACCCGCCTCGACCGCCCGGGGGTGAAGAAGATCTGGGCGGACCAGGGCTCCGCCGGACGCCTGGTCGATTGGACCGCCCGCTTGTACGCACCGCAGCCGGACAAGCTGTTTGACTCAGCTGAGCGATTCGAGGTCGTCGGGCGTGCCGTCAAGGGCAGGACCACAGCCTGGGGGGCCTCAGGCGTCTGCAGCGCGGACGCGGTCGGTTCCGTAGGCATCAGACCGCCTCGTTCACCGTCATCCAGCGCCACTGGGTGAACTGCTCCAGGTTGGCGGTTCCGCCGATGCGGGAGCCATTGCCCGATACTCCCATCCCGCCGAAGGGGGCGTTCGCGGCGTCCTTTGCGGAGACGTCGTTGAGGTGCACCATGCCGGTGCGCAACTGCTCGGCGATGGCCGCGGCACGCGGCACCGAACGGGAGTGCACAGCCGCTGTCAGGCCGTATTCGGTGTCGTTGGCGATCTCGACGGCCTCCGTGTCGGTGCGGAACGGAACGACGGGGGCGACGGGCCCGAAGATCTCCTCGGTGAAGACGGGCATGGTCCGCTCGACGTGATCCAGGACGGTGGGCGGGTAGAACAACCCGTCGCGGCGTCCGCCGGCCAGCACCCGTGCCCCGGCGGCCACGCTCTCGTCCACGATGCGCTCGATCCTCGCGGCCTGGCGCTCGCTGATCACGGGACCGAGGGCCACGCCCTCCTCGCGGGGGTCGCCGACCCGCAGCGCCTTGGCGTGCCTGATCAGTGCCTCGGTGTACGACTTCATGAGGTCGACATGGACCAGATGGCGCCCGGCGGCTACGCAAGCCTGCCCCTGGTAGCCGAAGGAACTCATCGCCCCGGCTGCCGCGGCGGCGTCGACGTCCGCGTCGTCGAGGACGACGATCGAGTTCTTGCCGCCCAGTTCCAGGGCCACCCGCTTGAGCCCTTCGCCCGCGGCGCGGGCGACCACCCGACCGGCCTCGGTGGAGCCGGTGAACGAGACCATGGCGACGTGGGGATCAGCCACGACCGCCTCGCCGATGCCGGGGCCTCCGGGCAGGACGTGGAGCAGCCCCTCGGGCAGTCCGGCATCCTCGAACAGTCGCGCCACGACGACGCCGCCGGACACCGGCGTGTGGGGGTCGGGTTTGAGCAGGACGGCGTTGCCCAGCACAAGGGCGGGCGCGAGGGCCCGAATGGCGAACAGCAGGGGGGCGTTCCAGGGGTTGATGACGCCGACCACCCCCAGCGGTACCCGCCATGCGTAACTGGCCCGGCCGGTCGGCGGGCCCAGGATCTCGCCGCGGGGCAGCGACGCGAGCCCGGCGGCCTGCGCCAACTGGCTGAGCCCGGCCACGATCTCGTAGTCGCCCTTCGCCGGGACGCCTCCGGACTCCCTGACGATCCACTCGCGGATCGCCCCACTGTTGTCACGCAGTGCCCGGGTGGCACGGAGCAGGACCTCGGCGCGCACCTGGGCCGGCGCCTCGGCCCAGGCCCGCTGAGCCCGTGCGGCCAGGGCACCGGCCCGGGCGACATCCGCGGGCGCCGCCACGCCCACCTCCGCCAGCCGCTCTCCCGTGGCGGGTTCGTTCACCGGTTGAGCCCCGCCCTCGGACTGCCGCCAGCCGCCGCTGTAGATCTTCCCGGCCCATTCGGCCGCATCGAGCCACGTCCCCTCACCGATGGTGCTCATGACGCGACCCTCCATCATTGACACATTAATGGCTTTTTGCGGCTATACCCTTATTGATCATAATATGATCTGCTCTTCCGGCCTTGGTTTGCTCCTGGCCGGACCGGAGCGCACGGTGGAACGACCGAGGCGAGAGCGGATGAGCGCGATGACGGGTTCTGAAACCGCTGCCGGCGACGACCGGGCGGCGTGGCGACCGGATGGCCCCGTCGACGAGTCGGCCACGGCCAGAGCCAGCGTGGATCCGAACGGCATCGTGACCGGATGGAGCGAGGGAGCGCGGCGGCTCCTCGGATACCGGGCCGCGGAGGTCGTCGGCAGGCCTGCGGCGCGGCTGCTCGCCGGGAAGCCGCCCGCCGAGACACTGCGGTCCCTGCGGACGCTGCCGAGGTGGAACGGGGCAGCGACACTCCTGCACCGGGACGGCCACCGCCTCGCGGTGAACCTGCTGGCCCATCGCCGGGAGCCCGACCGCGAAGAGGGAAACGGGGACGGCGAGTGGCTCCTGGTCTCCCCCCTGGTCCGCCCGTCGGCGCCTCTCCAGGACGACGCACTGGTGATGTGGGCGTTCACCCAATCCCCGTCCACGACGGCGCTCTACGACGCCGGCCTGCGGCTGCGACGGGCGAACGCCGATATGGAACGTGCGATCGGCCTGCCCGAAGAGGCAATGCAGGGGTTGCGCGTGTCGGAGATCGTGGTTCATCCGGAGGGTGACCGGACGGAACAGTGCATGCGGCGGGCGCTGGAAACCGGCGAAGAGCAGCAGCTGCAGCAGATCCTGCACCTGGCGGGCCACGAGCGCGAGAGCGTCTGGGCGACTTCACTCACCCCTGTGCTGGACGCCGAGGGGACCGTACGGGGAGTGCTCCTTTCCGCGCACGACACGACCGAGGAGCATCTGGCCCGAAGACGTCTGGCCCTGCTCAACGACGCCAGCATCCGCATCGGCAGCACCCTGGACCTCGCCCGGACCGCGCAGGAACTCGCCGACGTGGCCATCCCGCGGCTTGCGGACTTCGTCACCGTCGACCTGCTCCCCGCCATCGAAGGCGGCGACGACCCGCGCGCCGGCTCGCCGCCCAGCCCCGTCATGCTGCGCCGTGTCGCCTTCCAGTCCGTTCTGGAGGGCTCCCCCGAGGCCGTGGTGGAGCGCGGAACGGTGGCCGCCTACCCGGACGAATCCACTGCGGCCAGGTGCCTGACCAGCGGTCGGCCGCTGATCGAGAACGTGACCGCCTCCGCGATACGCAAGGTGGCGAGCCAGACCCCGGACCGGGCCGAGCGCATGCGACGCTACGGCTTCCACTCAGTGCTGGCCGTGCCGATGCGCGCTCGCGGCATCACGCTCGGCGTAGCCACGTTCTCCCGCCACCGGAGCCCCGAACCCTTCGCGCAGGACGACCTGCTCCTGGGCCAGGAGATCACCGCCAGGGCCGCCGTCTGCATCGACAACGCCCGCCGCTACACCCGCGAGCGCCGCACCTCCCTCACCCTGCAGAGCAGTCTCCTGCCACACCGGCTGCCCCCGCAGGCCGCCGTCGACGTCGCCTCTCGCTACCTGCCCGCCAGCACACGGGCCGGCGTCGGCGGCGACTGGTTCGACGTGATCCCGCTGTCCGGCGCCCGGGTCGCCCTCGTCGTCGGCGACGTCGTCGGCCACGGCATCCAGGCCTCGGCCACCATGGGACGGTTGCGCACCGCTGTACGCACCCTGGCCGATGTCGACCTCCCGCCCGACGAACTGCTGACCCACCTGGATGACATGGTCATCCGCCTGTCCGCTGAGGCCGACAGCACGGCCGACACCACCGCTGACATCGGAGCGACCTGCCTGTACGCGGTCTACGACCCGGTTTCCCGACGCTGCACCCTGGCTCGCGCGGGCCACCCCGTACCCGCGCTGGCGCCCCCGGACGGCGCCGTGGAATTCCTCGACATCCCCGCGGGCCCGCCACTGGGGCTGGGCGGCCTGCCCTTCGAAGCCGCCGAGATCGAGCTGCCCGAAGGCAGCCTCCTCGCGCTGTACACCGACGGTCTCGTCGAGGCCCGGGGCCGCGACATCGACGAGGGTCTCGACGCGCTGCGTGAGGCGTTGTCCCGGTCGGCTCCGTCCTTGGAGAGCACTTGCGACACCGTGCTCCAGACGCTTCTCCCGGACCACCCCGCCGACGACGTGGCGCTGCTGATCGCCCGTACCCGCGCCCTGGACGCGGCCCATGTCGCCACCTGGGACGTGGCGCCCGAACCCGCGGCGGTCGCCGAGACCCGCAAAAATGCCTGCCGGCAGCTGGCCGCCTGGGGCTTGGACGAGGCCGCCTTCGTCACCGAACTGGTCGTCAGTGAACTGGTCACCAACGCCATCCGCTACGGCGGCGCCCCCATCCAGCTCCGGCTCATCCGCGACCGCAACCTCATCTGCGAGGTCTCCGACGCCAGCAACACGACCCCCCACCTGCGCCGCGCCCGCACCTTCGACGAAGGTGGCCGCGGCCTGCTCCTCGTCGCCCAGCTCACCCAGGGCTGGGGCACCCGCCAGACGCACACCGGTAAAACAATCTGGGCCGAACAGGCCCTCGCCATCACCACCTGACAGCGAAGCGAATCAGGTTTTCACGGGCGCGCGGAGAGCGGGGCGGGCCAGCGTGCGGAGCAGAGCGTGATGGGTGTCCCGCCGAGTGGTATCGCCGGTTGAGGGTCGTGAACGCGCGGGTGTCTGCCACTGGCGTGTGCTTTCACTGGCGGCAACTGCTCTTTACCGCATTGCAGGTCCAGCGGCCAGTCGGGGGCGACGTCGCCTGTGGCGGCCACGGAGAGCAGCGCGTAGGTAGCCGTGCCTCGAACTGCCCGTTCGCCACGGAGAATTGCGCGATGGCCGGCCCTTGTTGCAGGCGCCCGTCTCCAACCCCACCTGCCCGACACCGCACTCCGGCATCGGCATCGGCATCGGCATCGGCATCGGCACTGTACGCGATCCAGATCGTGTGCTGACCGCACACGGCTCAGCCCTGATGAACGCAGTGCGCCGTCCATGGGGCAGTTTCCTTTTCGGGCCATTTCCCTGGCCCCGGGCCCGTGTGCCAGACGCAGCGGCATCCGCGCCGCCTCCAGCGCCGGCCCGACACTCGACCGTCCGCGCGGTGGACGGCAGCCCATGGCGCGGAACCAGCAACCGGGACAACAAAATCGGTCCGGAAACACTCTCGGCCTGACCCCGGCCGCGCCCTCCCGGCCCCTGTGCGGCCCCTGAGTCTTGGCATCGACCCTCAGGGCGGTCGCCCGGACGGCGAGCAACAACCTCGAACACCTACTCCGCCGCAGCTCAGAGGGTTGGAGCTCCCCCGACCGCCGTTGGACTCCAAACCCACGAGCAGCGGATTCAGTCCGTTCAGGGAAAGTTGACGATCCGACACCCGAAAATGAACGTTTCCGCAGGTCAGAGACCTGCACAGGTGGGGCGGGTGGGACTCGAACCCACGGCCGACGGATTATGAGTCCTTTGAGGATCTTGGCGGGCTTTGCCGACCCGTGCCGATCCATTACGTTTTCGCAGGTCAAGCGGGCTAGTTGGTGTCGGTCCTGTGCGGTCTTTGTCTATCGGGTTCCAGTCCTTGTGGCCCCTGGATGGCCCCTGAGCATCCTTCAGGGCCGCTCGGAGCCCGCGGCGGCCGACATCCGCTCAGCTCTGCGTAAAGTCGGCGCCATCGCGCAGCGGATCTCCCTTCCAACGCGCAGAGGCGCCGCCGCGGTACTCGGGGGCGGAGTCGACGCCGTCCAGGCACGCGGGCATGCGCATGTCCCAGGACCCGGCACAGGGCGCGCGAGTCCGTGGCGCTCAAAGGGCGTGTCGCAGGGCGGCCAGATCGCGAAACTGATCGACTCAGCCGCCGCTCTTTCGCCGGAACGACCGCTGGCTCGCAGCCGGGCCGTGCGCCCCACGGGCCTTCGACGCATCAACGTCCGCAGCAAGGCCGGCGGCGTCCACCTGTGCACCGCGCTTGCGCGCCAGGGCCTCCCGGAACTTGCGCTTGAGGTCGTACTGGCCGTCGCTGTCGGGCACCAGAGCGGACGTCTCGGGGGCAGCCGGCTCCGAACCTTCTGTGGATGCAGACTCTTCGGTCATGGTGACCTCCTGGGTTCGGGCAGTGGGAAGCACAGCTTGTCATGCCGAGCGCAGTGCGGGGCGTCGGCACCGTCATCATGGCTTCGGCTTCGGCGGGTATCCCCTCGCGACCGGGCACACCACGAGCGCGTTCAACTCGTAGGTGTACGCACGGGAGGGCCTCGAGCCGGGCTGGCTGTTCTCCATCGCGTGGACAGGAATATTCGGCTGTCAGGGCAGCGACTCTCAGCCGCCGCGACGCATCAGGGCCGCCTTGCGGGCCTCCGCGAGCTTGCGGGCCTCGACGACCCTTCGTGACTTGCCGCCGGCGCCGCGGGAGGTGTCCTTGCTCGTGCCCAGGCCGCGGAATGGAGCGTTGGTGTTCTTGGGCCTGGGTGCGGCGGGCCCGCCGTCGAGCGGGGTGCCGGATGGGGCCTTGGCCCCGGTGATCCGGCTCAGCTCCGCCTCGCCCGAGCGCACCTTGGTGATCGTCGGCTCGAAGCCGGCCTCGGCCATCAGCCGGCTCATCTCGCGGCGCTGGCCCGGCAGCACCAACGTGACGACGGTGCCGGACTCACCGGCTCGGGCGGTGCGACCGGCGCGGTGCACATAGTCCTTGGGGTCGGTGGGCGGGTCGACGTTGACCACGAGATCGAGGTCGTCGACGTGCAGCCCACGGGCCGCGACATTGGTCGCCACCAGGACGGTGATCTGGCCGTTCTTGAACTGCGCAAGGGTCCGTGTGCGCTGCGGCTGGGACTTGCCGCTGTGCAGGGCCGTGGCATGCACTCCGCTGGCCCGCAGATGCCGGGTGAGCTGGTCGACGGCGTGCTTGGTGTCCAGGAACAGCAGTACGCGGCCGTCGCGGGCGGCAATCTCCGTGGTGACGGCGTACCGGTCGGGGCCGTGGACGACCAGAACATGGTGGTCCATCGTCGCGACCGCGCCCGCGGAAGGATCGACCGAGTGAACGACGGGGGCGTGGAGGTAGCGGTGGACGAGGTGGTCGACGTCGCGGTCCAGAGTGGCCGAACAGCATCCGCTGGCCCTCGGGGTGCACCTGGTCGAGCACCTCGGTGACTTGCGGCAGGAAGCCCATGTCGCACATCTGGTCGGCCTCGTCGAGGACGGTGATCCGTACCCGTCCCAGGCGGCAGGCTCTGCGCTCGATGAGGTCATGCAGACGGCCGGGGGTGGCTACGACGACCTCGGCCCCGTCGCGCAGCGCAGCGGCCTGCCGGCCGAACGACATGCCGCCGACGACCGTGGCCATCCGCAGCCTGAGCGCGTCGGCGTACGGCGCGAGCGCGTCGGTGACCTGTTGGGCCAGTTCCCGGGTGGGTACCAGGATCAGGGCGAAGGGCTGCTTCGATTCCGCGCGCCGCCCAGCCGTCCGTGTGAGCAGCGGCAGGCCGAAGGCGAGCGTCTTGCCCGATCCGGTGCGCCCCCGCCCCAGGATGTCGCGTCCCGCAAGGGCGTTGGGCAGCGTGGCCGCTTGGATCGGGAAGGGCTCGCGCACACCGAGTTCGCCAAGGGTTCGCAGCACCTCAGCGGGCAGGTCCAGGCCGGCGAAGGAAGCGACCGGGGGCACCATTGGGGCAGTGGTAACGGGCAGGGAGAGCTCGCCGTTGGAGGTGCCGGGGCGGTCGGGGTGATTCATGAAGAGCCTTCCGTATGGGGAACGTACCGAGGAAGGCCCGGTAGGAATGAGCAGCGGACGCAGTAGGTGACAAGCTGACCGTCGTCCGTGTACAGCGTGTCGACGGGCATGGGGACGTCGATCGGCTCGCCCGCCTTGCTGCCGAGCCTGCTGCCGTGGAGGGTGATGGTGATGCTGTTCGCCTCGTACTCATCCCTGGCGCCGCCGGCGACAAGCAGAGCGGCGTACGCCTCCTCACCCGGAGTGATGGTCATGGGTTTCCCCGGGGCCGGGCTGCTGTCTTTGATCACAGGGGTCGGGGCCTGGGCATCACCGATCTTCACGTAGGGATAGTGGTAGACGTTGCAGTTCTTGTCGCCGGCGTTCTGGACGGTGATGAGGAGGTGCCTGGCGTCCTTGCTGTCCGCGGGCTCCTTCGTGGCGGAGACTGCGAGTTCGTCTGCGGTGCAGGCGGCGATGGTGCCACTGTGGCCGTTCCCGCCGCCGTTGTCGTCGCTTCCGCCGGTGTCGTCCGAACCGCCGCCCGGCTTCGCCGAAGCCGTCTCACCCGGCTTCGCCGAACTCGTCGCGCTCGGCCGGTCCGAGGGCTTGGCGTCGTCCGAGCCCTCCGCCGCGCCCGGCTCGCAAGCCGTGGACGCGAGCAGCGCGGCGGCGGCGGCCGCGGCCCCGAGGACGCCGGACTTCCAGCCCCGGGGCTCTTGTGGTCCTTGCGGGCAGCAGCATTGATGGTGTTCCCCCGTAGTCGGCCGTACGCGTCCACTCTCGACTCTCCATTGCGAGCAGAGTCTGTGCCGGCCATCGCCTTCAACGCGCGTGCCTCATAAGTCTGTTACCGGATTCCGCGAGCCTCGCCGGAGGCACTCGCCGATTCCCGGCAGCCTGACGGCGCACTATCCGGTATCGCAGTCCTGGGCCGTGATACAGCGGCAGAACTACCCGACGTACTGCGTAAAAACGCCCGGTGCGCAGTACCCGACGTGGATGCTGCCGTCGCCGGCCCGGACCAGTATGCATTCCTGGAGTTCCCAATAACGCAGGCTGGAGGCGAAGTTGTAGGGGCCTATCGGGACGGTCTTGCCGTAGCCGCGGGTGTTCCACACCTCTTCGTAGCGCACTCCCCCATCGGCATACACTGCCTTGATCTTGAATGCGGCACCTTTGTCGTCGTTGTCCCCGGTGTCCTTCAGCTGGCCATCGAGATTCCAACGACCGTCCGATCCCTTCCAGAAGGTGCCGTGCGCCCAGGCACCTCCGATATCCCCCGTGGTCGGCGTCAGGTCGTACCCGCTGACCGCGTGGGCTGAGCCTGCGAAGGAGATGATGAGTCCGGCGGCCGTGGCTGCGATCACCAGCTTGCTCCAAACGCCTTTGAGCGTGATGCCCTTGACCATGACAGTCCTCCTGGATGTTGGTGGTGTGACCGGCAACTGCTCCCCGCCTGCCGGGCGGACCAGATGGGTGGACGGCACGACCGGAGCTGAAGGCCCGATCCGCTGACCGATGAGCCTGTCCCACCCGGACGGGGTTGGAGCCCGCCCGAGGCGATGTTCCCTCGGTGCTTAGAAAGCTAGAGGAAAGGCCGTTTCCTCTCGCCCAACCATGGGTTGAACCGCGCCTGCAACCAGGGTGGTTGGCGATGTACCACCAGGGGGGTAGTTGGGGTTGAAACCGGGTGGAGCGATCGCTTCGGACCTAGGCTCGGACGATGTTCGCGCAGCACACGTTGAGCACGGCAGTCCGCAGGGCCTTCCCGCAGGTGGCGGACATCGTCTACGCGGTGACGTCGGTCGGCATCTCGAGCACCATGCTGCACAACTGGCCCAATCCTCAGGGCTACTGGCGGCACACCGACGCATGGGCGTACGCCCTGATCGCCTTGGTCTACCTCCCGCTGACCGTGCGCCGCCGGGCTCCCCTGACCGTGCTCGTCAGTACGGCGACCTGCACACTGTGCTATTTCACCCTGGGCTACTACCACGTGGTCGTTGTCTGCGGACTGGGCCTCGCGCTCTATACCGTCGCGGCGCTGTGCCCCCGCAGGGTCGCGGCGCAGTGCGCGGCCGGGTCGCTGCTCGTGCTGCTGTGGGGCACGCGGCTCGCCGAACCCGGGATCGGCCCGCTCAGCGTGGCCTTCGTTACCGTGATGGTCGCCGTCACGTGGGTGACCGGCGACCGCTCCCGCCGGCTCGCGGAGCGCGGCGAGCGGCTCGCTGTGCTCACCGAGCAACTACGCCTGGAGCAGGAGGAGAAGGCCCAGCGGGCCGTCATCGCCGAGCGCATGAAGATAGCCCGTGAACTGCACGACGTGATCGCCCACCACGTGTCCGTGATCTCCGTCCAGACTGGCCTGGCCGGATACGTCTTCACCTCCGATCCGAGAACGGCCCGCACGGCGCTGGACACCATCGCGGGCAGCGCCCACGAGGCGATGGCGGAAATGCGCCGCATGCTGGTCGTGCTCAGGGAAGGGACGGAGCGCGCCCAGGAAGGGGGCGCAGCGAGCGACTACAACTCGCACCCCGGACTCGGGCGGCTGGACCAGCTGGCCCAGCGCGTCACAGCCGCGGGAGTCCCCGTCGACATCCGGCTCACGGGCGCCCCGTTCACGCTGCCGCCAGGCGTCGACCTGTGTATCTACCGAGTCATCCAGGAAGCCCTCACCAACGTCATGAAGCACGCGCCGACAGCGAACGCGAGCGTCACGGTGCACTACGACGAAGCCGCGGTCCGCGTCAGCGTGACCGACGACGGACAGAAGCCAGTTCTGGCCGGCACCACCGCGGGGCCCACTGCCCATGGTTTGATCGGCATGCGCGAGCGGGCCGGTATCTACGGCGGGACGGTGACCGCCGGCCCCCGCCCGCAAGGCGGGTTCGAAGTCGCACTGACTGTTCCCGTGCCCCGCGACAGGTGAGGAAGGGTCTCGGCCACCCGCCGGGCAGCCGCGAGGAAGGCGGAAACCACGCATGCCTACAGTGCTCGTCGCAGACGACCAGTTCCTCATCCGTTCGGGACTCATCGCGCTACTGCGGGCCGCACCGGGAATCGAGGTCGTCGGGGAGGCGCAGGACGGCGAGGAGGCGATCGAGGTGGCCGCGCAGACCAGACCCGACGTCATCCTGATGGACATTCGGATGCCGGGTATCAGCGGGATCACCGCAACTGAGCGGATCCTCGCCCAGGCACCGGCCCCGCTCCCCAAGATCCTCGTACTGACAACCTTCGATCTCGACGAGTACGTCCACGGCGCCCTGAAGGTCGGCGCCTGCGGCTTCTTACTCAAGGACACCCCGCCGGACCGGCTGCTCGCCGCCATCGACACCGTGCACGCCGGCGACATGCTGTTCAGCGCCTCAGTGATCAAAGGGCTCATCGAGACCTACACCCCCCGCCGTGTTGTACCTGAGCCGCATTCCGGGCTGGACACGCTGACCCCCAGGGAGTTGGAGGTCCTCGGGCTGGTCGGGGCGGGCATGTCCAACTCCGACATCGCCCAGCGACTCGTGCTCAGCACAGCGACCATCAAGACCCACGTCCACCGCTGCATGAGCAAGCTCACGCTGAACAGCCGGGCCCAGGCGGTCGTCTTCGCGTACGAGACCGGACTGATCTCCCGCAGCCCCGCAACCTGGGGTACGGAGAACACCTGATCGAGCGTTTGGTCCGCGGATCAGCGTTCGGTTCCGGTCAGGTTCCGCACCAGTTCAGGGTGGCATCGCCGGTGAAGCGGCGGGCCGTGAAGTCGAGGGATGTCGAGCTGTTCTCCTGCGACGGTGAGTGCGTCGACGGGGAGCGGGCCTGTGGGCCGGAGGTGGAGGCGGCCGACGGGTACGTCGGGCTCCAGTCCGGTCAGTGCTGTCATGAGGGCGATGGCGGATGCCGCCGACCAGGCTTGTGGCCGACAGGCGGCCGGGTAGGGACGGGGGCGGGGGCGGGTGTGTCAGCGCGTGCGTCGCCGCTCCAGAGTTCCGGCAGTCGGTAGTCGAAGGCCGGTGCTGCGTCGAGGATGCCCTCGATGAGCCGGGCGGCGGCCTGGGGGTGTGCGGCGCGGGCGAGGATGGCGATGGCGGTGTCGTGCGGCCAGACGGTGCCACAGTGGTAGCGCAGCGGGCCGAAGCCCCCGGACTGGGACGACATCGTGCGCAGCCCGTAGGCGTCGGACATGTCGGGGGCGGCGAGCCGTGCGGCGACGGCGGCACTCTCGTCGGCGTTGAATAGCGGTTCTGCAGGTCCAGTGTCTCGAAGAACTCCGCCGCGGCCGGGTCGGCGGTCAGGGCCACCGTAGCGCGCAGCGCCCATAGGTGGGCGCGGCGGCGTCCAGGTAGCGGTCGTCTACAGCACCGCGGCGTTGAGGACGAGCCCGAGCGAGCCGAGCTGGTTCTCCTGACCCGTCCGGTACGCCTGCATGATCTGCCCGCGCTTGCCGTGGCAGATATCCCGGGCCAGCTTATGGCGGGACTCCTGGACGGTCAGTTGCCGGTTCATCTGCCGCCGGTCGTCGATCGGGTCAGCCGAGGACGTAGGTCTCATCTCCGAAGTCAGCGACGATCTTCAGCTTGCCGCCGAGCGCCTTGACGTAGGCAGCGAGGGTGTCGACCTCGCTGCGCTCCAGTTGGCCCTTCTCGATGCGTGAGACGCGGGCCTGGGTGACACCCATGGCTTCGGCGACCTGGACCTGCGTGGTGTGCTGCCGCTTCCGCAACTCGGCGAGGCGGTGGACACGGGAGGCCAGGACCATCGCCTGCGCCCCCTTCTGGATCTGATCCTTCTCGGCATCGGTGAAGGCGAAATCTTCGGCCAGGTCTCCCCAGGAGACGGCCTGCGGGTCCTTGAGGTGATCAGTCATCGTGCCCCGTCCTCTCCGTCGATTCGCTTCAGATGCTCCGCGTATGCCTGCTCCGCCTGGGGCACCGCAACTCGGTACCAGCTGGACCAGTTGCCCGCCTTGTCGCCGCCGACCAGGATCACGGCCTGGCGGTCCGGGTCGAACACAAACAGCAAGCGCACTTCTGTGGCCCCTGCCGAGCCGGGGCGGAGCTCCTTGAGGTTCGACAGCGCCGAGCCCTTGATCGTGTCCACCAGGGGCCGGCCCAGCGCGGGACCTTCCTCCTGAAGGGCAGTGACAGCCTGGCTCACCTGAATCAGGGTGTCGCGGTCAGTACGGCGCAGGCCGTGAAGCCACGAAAGAGCTGGCTCGACCACGACAATCTTCCAAGCCACGCAAGCGTCCCCCACCTGCAGTTTATTACACTGACAGCATACACCACTGACGTCATAATGGGAGGGCCTGCGGTTCTCGCAGTCACCTCCGTGCTCCACGACACGCCTGCTACCAGCACGGTCAGAGCGGCTGGCGGGTTCGGCCAACGTGCGGGGACGCGTACAGGCGCTGCAGTCGGCGTACGCACAGTGGGAGTGAGCCGGCGTGGGGTCTGGCTGGTCCTCCCGGGGAAGCAGACGCCGACGGCAATCCGCAGCCCGATCAGCTGAACGAGGCCCGCTGCGACCACGACAGCCTGCCCACCGAAATCGTGAGGCACCGCCCGAGGTGGTCGAGCGACTCCCTCGGGGTCGTTTCCTCTTGGGACCGTTTCCGGACAGTCCGAAACGCTCGCCAGCGCCACGATCACCGAGCGGGCGTCGAGCGAAGAGAAGTGCCCCGGCTTGTGGTACGACACGGCTCGGGATCCCACACACGCGACACATCCACGCCGTCCTGGCCCCTGTGTGGCCCCTGGATCTCGGTTTTCGATCCCGAGCGCAGCTGGCCCTCCGGCCGACAGCAATCTCGATCACCTGCTCCGCAGCAGGTGAGAGGCGGCAACGTACTCCCGAACGGCGCACGCCCTCATGAGGAACCGAACTCGCGAGCAGCGGATTCAGTCCGCTGAAGCAAAGTTGACGATCCAACACCTCACGAGGAACGTTTCCGCAGGTCAGAGGCCTACGCTGGTGGGGCGGGTGGGACTCGAACCCACGGCCGACGGATTATGAGTCGGCTGCCGCCGCATTGCGTTCTTTGCCGGAGCTCGCCGATCTTTGTCGGTCAGAGCCGGATTATGCAGGTCACAGCCCTGCCCGACAGCCTACCCCCGCCGAACGCCTATCGGATTTTGTCGGGCTTCGCCGACGACTTACAGGACTTCCGGCCGAGCAATGGCCGAGCAGAAAGGCCCCGCCACCTGCGGCGACGAGGCCCCTAGTTGCGCTCGGGAGTGGAGCCGATCATCCCTGTCGTTGCTCCGAAAGCTGCTGTCGTTCCTGTTGCAGGGCCGCTCGGGCCTGGGACAGTGCCACCGCCTTGGCCTGAAGCTGCTCAACGGACGGCGTGCCGTTCACACCCAGTTCGGCTCGTAGCGCCTCCCGGAGCAGATAAACCGCATCGGAGAGAGGCCCCGCGAACCACCGCTTCGCCTGGATGAGCTGCGGGTCTGCACGGGGGAGAGGCTCCGCTCCGGAGCCGTCCAGCGGCAGGTGCCGGACCAGGTGGTAGCCGGCGCCCAGGCACTGGTTGACTTCGCTGGCCACGTCAAGGGCAGTTGCGCCAAGGACCATCTGGGCTTGCGCGTATTGGTCGTAGTACGTCTGGCGTGTGGCATCAAGGGCGTCCGCGACCACTGTCTCCCCGCGCCTGAGGGCAAGCACCATGTCTCTGCCCGCAGTGCGATAGGCACGGGCGGTCGCATTAAGAGCAGCATAGAGTTCGCGCTTGGCCTGGACTGCCCGGTCCTCCCGGTCCTCCAGTCGCTCGAGCGCCGCACGCCGATTCTGTTCGGCGACCTCCACTCGGCGAGCGCGCTGAGCAAGCACTGTCGCGCCCAACGTGCCGCCGACTCCAGCAACCGCCACAGCGAGGGAAGTCCAATCCGGTCCCGACAGCATCCGTCTCCCCCTACCCCTCCCCAACGCCCCATGAGCGCCAGGTCGCAGGCTATCGCGACCAGTGGCGGAGGCAGGGCGCTACGCACGGATGCGCGGCCGGGAAGGCTACTCCCCCGCAGGGCCCGCGTCACCGCGCCGAGCTCGCGGCACGAGGGAGGCTGCCTTCTCCGCGATCTCCTGGTCCACCTCCTTGAGTAGAGACGTGTATGTGTCCGACGCGAGCTGGATCCCCGAGTGCCGCAACGTCTCTTTGATGGCGTGCAGGTCACCGCCACCCGCGTGAATGAGCGTCGCCGCGCAGTGCCGCAAATCGCGGAGGTTGATCGGCGGGAGGTCCGCGCGCTGGCAGATACGGCGGAACTCGTCCGACACCTTCTCCGGGTGGAGCCACGTGCCGTCAGGCTCGACGAACACCTTCCGCGAGTCCGTCCAGTCCTGCGTGTCCTTCCCCGCGGCCCGGTCCTTGGCAGCCTTCTCGTTCCACGCGTCGCGCTCCGCGAGCTGTCGCACGCGGTGCTCACGCAGAACGGCGACGTTCACGGAGTCCAATGCGATCGTGGCCGCCGAGCCGTCGGTCTTCGGGTCGTCCTCGAACACCTCCCAGTTGTCGACGATGATCTCCTTGGCGATCGCGATCGCCTTCCGGTCGAGGTCGACGTTCACCCAGTCCTGCCCGACGCCCTCGCCCCGGCGCAGCCCACGGAAGGCGATCAGGTGGAAGAACGCGTACAGGCGCGATGTCTCGGCCTCGTCCAGGAACGCGCCGATCTGCGTCGGCGTCCACACCATGACGGCACTCGGCTTCTCGCCGGTCTTGCGCCAGTGCTCAACGTGCTGTTCTGCCCACAGCACAGCCTTCGGACGCTTGCCCGAGTCGAGCTCCACCCACTGCGCCGGATTGAACGTGATGAGCTGACGCCGGATCGCCCCGTTCAGCGCGCCCCGGAGCGTCGCCCGGATGCGCTGCTTCGTGGCCGCCCCCGTGATGAGCCCGTAAGGCGGCATCGCTGCCAGCTTCTCGCGCTCGGCCGCCAGACGCTCGGAGACCTCCCGCGCCGGCCGGCCCCCTTTGGTCCCCGGCCTCCATCTGCACCGCGCCTCTTGTTCCTTACGCGCCGCGTTCTGAGCGGCGACGGCCTCGTTCTGCTCGTCGATCGCGTCGAAGAACTCCTGCACATGGGCGACGCTCAGCCGGTCCAGGCGATAGCGCCCGAGCCCCGGCTTGAGGTGCACGCGGATGTGGGACCGGTAGCCGTTGGTCGTCCGCCGCTTCGTCTTCTTCGACTCGATCCACGTGTCGAGCCACTCCCCGACGGTCATGGCGTTGTCGAGCGGCACGCCGCCGCCCAGACGCCGCTGCACCTCGGTGAGCTCGGGGATGGGTTTGCGCTCCGCCATGACGGTCATGAGGAGGTCCCCAATCCGGCGGGCGGCGTCCTCGTCGTCACCGGCCAGGTCGAGGAGGGCGCGGATGCGGTCGAGGGCTGCTTCCGCCTCCTTCACTCCGCCGTAGCCCGACCGCCGGAACCTACGGCGCGTCGGCTTCTCACCGGGGGGCAGCTCTTGATGGATCTCGTAGTTCCCGTGGTTCCGCTTCGAGAGCTGCGGGCACTTCGTCCCGAGCCGTTTGCCATCCGTGCCGCGGCATTCGCAGCGTTTCGCTATGCCGCCTGCACGCCGCGTTGCGGGCATGCGCGTCCTCCGCCATCAGTGCGCACTACGCACGCACTTCGTTGATGATTCGCCACAGGAAGCTACGCCACCTGTCATTCCTTATCAACCTGTGCCACACTGTGCGCAGTAGCGCGCAGCAATGCGCAGCAGACGGAACCATGTACGGGAGTGACGCGACCATGACCCGCGAGGCGAGCACAGACCCCCAGGGGCTCACCGTCAGCGACCTGCTCAACCTGCCGCCGGTGACCGACATCGTGACGGCCGGGAAGGCGTTCGGGATGGGCAGCACGAAGGCCTACCAGCTCGCGAAGTCCGACCAGTTCCCGTGCAAGGTCGTCAGGGTCGGCGGCTCTTACCGCGTCGTCACCGCGGACATGCTCCGCGTCCTCTGCGTCCCGGAGAACGCCGAGGACGCTGCGGCGGCCTGACCTCCGCCTGGTAGACCACTCTCCATCCCCCCATCAGCGGGTCCGGCCTCCCTCTCCCCCTCCGGAGGCCGGACCCGCTGCCATGTGCCCGACGCGTTCGAAGGGCTCACTGGCCAAGTGCCGCCTCCCGCGCGGCGCGTGACCAGATGGCCTGCTGCCGGGCGTTGAAGCCCATGCGGTTCCAGTGGAAGAGGACGTGCCGGGCCAGAACGCTCCGTAGACCGAGCCCAAGGTGCCCGTCCCTCGCGGCGGTCACGAGAGCATGGCCGCCCCGCTCCATGCCTGCCACCCAGGTGCGCAGCGGCGCGAGCGGCCCGTCGGCGAGTGCTGGACCAGCATCGCGCAGGAGCATCTGCCGCATCGAGTCGGCCAGGCCGCTGACCTTGTCGGCTGGTACGTCCTCGGGCAGCGGCCGTCTGGACTCGACCTGCCCCCACACGTCGCCCTGTTCGCCCCATTCCAGCCCGGCGGCTCGCAGGAACAGGGTGGTGACGAGCAGCGAGGTCGCCTTGGCGTCAAGCAGCGCTGCACTGCCTCTGGTGGCGTGCTGCTGATAGTCGAGCACGCCAACGCTGTCAGCGTGGAACACAGAGTGCGCGATCGTCATACCGGTCGGGCCTCCGAATGCCAGCGTCTCCGGCTCGTACAGGGATGGCCGCCAGTCCTTCACCACGCCCCAGGACACAGCACTGTCGAGAGCCTCGGTGACGTGCGCGATGGCGTCCTCGACCGGCGTGTCCGGGCCGGGTTGGACGCGCAGGCGCCAGCAGGGGTGCTTGCGCAGGAACCACCACTGTCCGATGGGCTCCCCACGCATGGAGGGCAGGAGGTAGGCGCGGAAGGCCGGTTCCGCGGTGGGGTAGTCGGCGAACTCGATATACACCTGGTGCCAGTCCGTGGAGCTGACGTCGAGTGCCGCCCTGCCAGCGGCTCGATACCGCTCAACTGCATCGGCCAACCGGCCGGGGGACGTCCGTGCATGGCTGGCCGCCTCCTCGATCAGCTGTCCTCCGAGAACTGAGAGGACTGCGTCCTCCACCGGGCTGGCGTCGTATGGATCCACCATGTTGTGTCCTCAGCTCAGGAGCAGACAGGCGTCCCAGTCGATGACTGGCTCGGCTCCTGCCTCGGTGCCCTCGAAGGCCAGGGATGCCCCGGCTGCGCCTACGAGGAAGCCGGATTCATCAGGGGGATCGACTGCGAGGAAGCGCTGACGGAGCGCGGGCAGCCTGTCGGTGAACACGTACGGGTTCTCTGCGTCCTCTGCCACCCGCTGCACCGTGCGCAGGAGCCCGCCAACGCCGTGGCACAGGCCGCGGTTCGTGAGCTGGTCGAGTTGGGTCAGATCGTCCAGGCAGTACAGCAGAGCGCGCTCGGCCATCCGTCGGCGGTCCTCGTCGCCCAGGGCTATGGCGGCGAGCTGCTGGGCGCGGGCCAGGCCGGGAGTGCCGTAGCACCAGGACGGCGTGGAAGGGAGAGCTGGCGCCGGGCCCGTCTCGCTGATCCAACGCGGCCAGCGGGTGCCCCGGTGATCGTTCTGACGAATCCGGTCGAGCCAGCGGCAGATCCGGGTCATGGCGGCGTCGTGGCCGGCGACTGTGATGCCCCGCCGTTTGGACAGGGCGAGGAGGGCGAGTGGGCCGGTAATGCCATGGGCGAGGCCCGCGTTGGCGTGGCCGCCCGGCGTGGCGGCCTTGTCGCTGGCAGGGGCATGGTCGACCCACCATCCCGGCAACGGGCCTTTCGGCCCGGTGATCGGCTGGGCGAGTCGGACCAGATACTCCAGCAGGCGCTTCAGCTCGTCGCCGTTCGGCTGGCAGCGCAGCAGGAGGGCGCCCAGGCCGGTCAGTCCACGGAACAGGTCGTACTCGGCGAAGGTGGCGCAGCGGCCTTGGTCGATTCGCGCGTGGGCGGCGTCCAGGCGGCGGCGGGTGTGCGCGGCCACGATGCCGTCCAGGGAGTGTCGGGCTCCGGCATACCGGTCGCTGTCGGCGGCGGCCATGTGCAGGACGTAGGCCATCGCGGGTGCGCCGAGGAACAGGCTGGCGTCGTCTCCGTCGATCAAGGGGTCGATCCTGGCGAGTTGCTGGTGGACGGCTTCCCATGAAGTGAGGCCGTAGTGGGCGCGTTCGATCTGGCGCAGGGCGATCCCGAGGGCGCCGTGTGCGAGGGACTGTCGGGTGGTGACGATCGGGTCTGTGATGGGAGGGGCGGTGGTCACCGCTTGGCTCCTTCGGTACGGATGGTCCAGGACAGTGCGACGGCACGGGCGAGGCGGCGGCAGGTCGCTTCGGCGGCGGGGTCAATACCGGCCGCGCGGTTGTGGTGCATGTGCAGCAGGGACGGCAGCACTGCAGCCGGATCAGTGCCGGCTGCTTTGAGCTCGTGGCGGTAGTCGGACAGGGCGCTGCGCCGCAGTGCCCACACTGCGGCCACGTGATCACCGCGCGGGAGTTCCCGGAGGGCGTGGTGGTGGGGGTCCGCGTCAGCGAGCCGTACGGTCATGGCCTGCACGTCGCGCGGGGAGGCGTCGCCCTCATCTTTCAGGAAGTTGTCCGTCAGCCACGCCCAGCCGGCCGCCGGAGATCCGAGGAAGCCGGTGGCAATGTCCACGATGCTGGCCGCGGTGAGGGCCGGACGGCGGCTGTCCGGGAGCGGGACGACCAGCTGTGCGAGAGCGGCGGCGGAGTCGGCAGCGAAGAGCCGCTCAGCGGCCTCCAGGGTGGGCCCGGAGCCGTAGCGCCCGGTCTCCGGGTCGTCGGTGTCCCACTGCACCCGCTGGATCAGGCCCTCACTGCGGAGCTCGGCTGCCCAGGCGGCGACGCGTGAGGCGGCGTCGCCGAAGGCGTCCGGGGTCGCCAGGCGCATGCGCAGCCGCAGGTGGCTGTCGGGGTCGGCGTAGCGGACGAACCACCAGTCCGGCCCCTCGGCTCCCCAGTCGATCAGCAACCGGGGCAGGTGGGTGGTCAAGACTTCCGTCGTGCGGTCGGCGTTGCCGTACACCTTCAGGTACACGCACGCGGAAGCGCCCGGCAGGCGACCCGAGTTCCGGCCCACGACGGCCGCCGGGCGGAAGCTCGGAGCGGGGACCACGGGCTGGTCGGAGACGAACGGCACGGTGACCTCGTGAGCGCGCCCCAGCCAACCGAACTCGCTCTCGGGAGGCGCCTCGTGCAGCACGACGGTTCCGTGGCGGTTCAACTCCATCCGAAGGAGCTGCTGGTGGGCGGGGACGTCCAGGTCCAAGCGCAGCCGCTGGTCGTCGCTGCCGACGTACACGGTGCGGGGCACGCCGTAGCGGACCCGCCAGTCGGTGAAGTGAAACACCCAGCTGCCGTCACGCAAGTCGCGCGCGCGGAGCCGCCAGCAGGCTGCGGACAGGATGGTGCGGCCTACGCGCACTTCGGGAAGGAAGGGCAGCCGTTCCGCAGCGCCCCAGGCGAAGGGGAGCAGGACGGCTGTGTGTGAGCGGTGCAGTTCGCACACGAAGCGGACGAGCGGGTGAGTGGCGCTACTGAGCTCGACCGCGTTCATGACCGACGGCTCGACGACCTGGCCTGTGCTCAGCGACACCAGGTAGAGGCGTTGGGAGTCGGCGACAACGCCGAGTTCATCCAGGTCGAGCGTGGCTCCGGGGTTGTTCTCCCCCACGGCCAGGACGTTCGCCACGACAGCCGGGGCCCGGCCGACGTTACGGGTCCGGAGGCGCAGCGGCGGGCTGGAGACCTGACCGCGATCAGCGCCCATGGTGAGCGTCGGCAGGCGAGCGTATACAGCGGTCATCCGGTCCCGGTCGGACTGCTCCAGCATCGTCAGGAAGCGGCCCGTGGTGGTGCCGGCCGCCAGCGACAGACCGGCTGTGGTCAAGGTGAACCGGCCCTCGTTCAGGTCCTTGAGGGTGTGCGCCAACACGGTGAAACACAGCTCGACGTGCGCAGGGACCTGGGTGGGTTTGTTGAGGGACAGGGCTTCCAGGTCCTCCTCAGTGAGGACGATCTCGCGCTGGTCGTTGAGGGCGGCGCCCTGGGCGAGGGCGAGTAGATGTTCGTCGCGGAGGCTCGTGCCCAGCACCGGGCGCTTGAGGACGGTGCCGCGGTAGCTGACGGGAAAGCCGAGCCCCGTGTCCGGGTCCGTGAGATCGCGCAGGGGGACGACGGCGCCCATGCTGTAGCGCTCGAGGAACCGCGCCCGGTAGTCCTGCCACGCCGGGGAGCCGTTCGGGAATGGCGTGATGCGAGCCATGGCGTCCAGGGCGCGCGCGGCCTCCCGGGCCACTGCCTCCGGCAGCCTGATGTCGCAGTCCGGGCGCAGATTGACCACCAGACTGCGTTCCGTGACGCCCGTGACGGCGTTCATGCGCGCAGTGGCCTCGGCGCGGAGAGACCGCTGCCCTTGCTGTGGAGCGTCGTCGTGGAGGAGGAGAAGGCTGTGGATCTGCCGCAGATCCTCGGCCGTCGCGGAGGCGACGCCCGCGGTGTCGAGCTGGGCAATCAGATGTCCGAGTGGGTCGTCGCACGTCATGGGGGCCGGGAGGCTGGTCAGCAGCACGCGGTGAGCGACGAGGCTGCGCAGCGTGGCGTCGATCACGGTGGGCGGGGTGTCCGGGTAGTCGCTGTGCAGCTTGGCCGCAATGTCGCCGACCGTGATCGGGGTTCGGGCGATGGCGAGTACCGTCTCGACTGCCGGGGTGCGCCGTAGCGTCGTTTCGGTGGGCCCGTCCCTCCCCGGCTGATGTTGCACGCTGACCCGGGCGCCTCGCACGGTGCAGGTGGGATCGGCCACGACGAGCACTTGGCCCAGCACGTCCGGGTCGCGCTCGAGGGCGGTGACGACGTCGTTGAGCCATACCGCGTCAGCCTGCGCGAAGGCCCGGTGGTCAGTCCCCCAGTGCACCCGGGCACTGCTGTCGAAGCGCACGGGGGCGGGCCCGGCGAACAGGCCGAACGGCGTGGCGCGGTACTGCATTCGCAGTAAGTAGCGGGCCAGGGAGACGGCGGTGCGCTGGAGGGTCCGCGGTCGCTGGCGTTCGCCGCTGAGCACCTTTTGGACGGAGTCGGCGAGGAGGGGAGCGGCAAACTCGATCGCTGCGGCCCTGGTGTCGTCGGCCCAGACCTGGGTGATCCACTCTCGCCATTGGTCAGTGTCGGTGCTGCTGCCGCCGACCAGAGACGGCCAGGGAGGTAGCGGTGCCGCCAGCGGGAACACCGATGCCCTGATCATGCTCGCGTCAACTGCGTGATACATGGCCACGCCTCCTTCGTGGTCGGGGTGGTGTGGGGCCGGGCCGACATCAGGCGCTCGGCCCGGCCCCGCACCTGGTGTGTCAGCCGCCGATGCAGGTGCTGTTGGAGCAGGCGGACTGGCAGGTGGCGCCGCAGCCGTCGCCGGTGTCGTTCAGCAGTGCGCCGACGATCGGGGCGGACGCGACGGTCTCGATGTTGAGGTCGAAGTCCGACCCGCCGTCGGCCGTGTAGTCCGTCGCTGCCTTCAGGGTTGTGGTGCCGGTGCTCTGTGCCATCTCGTTCTCCTCACTACAGAGGTGGGTGGATGTGCATTGCCCGCCTGGTGGCGACGCTGGATGCGTCACGGCCAGGAGATCGTGACCCGCGTGTGTGGCCGCTCGATGATTCGGCCCGCGGGAAGCTGGTCGTCCGGCGTGCCGGCCGGGTAGACCTCGATGTGCGCCCTGTGGTCGCGGTGGTCGCGGTCCCACGCCTGGATCTCCTCGACCAGGAGCTCGGCGACCTTCTGGCCCTCGGGCCCGTGGCCGATCGCGCCCAGCTCGAACCGGTCGGAGTCGTCGGTGGGGCGGACGGTTCGGTAGGCGAAGCTGCCGCCGTCGACGAGGGTCGGCACTCCGAGCGGGGAAGCGGAGGCGACCAGGCCGCGCTGCCGGGCAGTGGGCTTCGCGGCCATCAGAGGGAGGTTGTCCAGGGTTGTCGTCAGCCACAGGTCCAGGTGCTCGCTGGACTCGTCACCCGCAAGCGTCACGCCGGACCAGGCCGTGGTGCGGGGCGTTTGCAGGGCGGCGCTCAGGGCTTCGGTGTTGGGTTCGGGGTGGCCGTCCAGGCGCAGGCCGATCTCCTCGCCCTCGGTGTCGTGGATGAGGGCCAGGCGCACGCGGTTCTCGCCGGCGCCTTGCATCGGCACGAAGCCGCACAGCTCGAACCCGTCGCTGACGAGGCGCTCGCCGTCGCGGATGAAGGCGATGGTGCGGGTCATGCCGCGCATGCGCAGTGGGACGACGAGCCGGCCGCCCTCGGTGAGCTGGTGAATCCAGGCGGGAGGGATGTCAGCCGCCTGCACGGTGACGATGATCCGGTCGTACGGGGCGTGGGCTCCATCGCCGTTCTCGCCGTCGGCGGTGATGACGGTGACTTTCGGGTAGCCGGTCGTCTCCAGGAAGTCCTTCGCGCGCCGCGTGACATCGGGGTCGATGTCCATGGTGACGACGTGGCCCTGGTCCCCGACCAGTTCGGCGAGGTAGGCCGCGTTCACGCCGCCGGATCCGATCTCCAGGACCCTCATGCCCTGCTGGATGTCGGCCTGTTCGATCTGCATGGCCTGGATGCGCGGGGCGGACACCGAGCTGATATGCGTGCCGTTGGCGTCGGTCTTAGTGATCGCGGCCTGTTCGGGCTCGTAGACCTTGGCCATGTCCTCGTCGGGTGCGGCCAGGTGGCGGGGAACGGAGCGGAACGCGGCCACAACGCGGGGGCTGCGCGCTGCGCCGAGTTCGATGAGCTGCTGCACCATCGTGTCGCGCAACTCCTGCTCGGAGGCAGCAGACTTGTCGCTGTTCTCTGTCGTCATGCCGGGGACGTTATCCACGAGCGGTCTCCTTCTCGGCGCCCGAGCGCCGAGGGGGGTAGGGGGCTGATGTTTCGGTAGGCAACGCGGGATGCCGCGCCGTAGGTACGGCCGTCATGCCGCCTCCCTGAGGCACTGGTTGTCCACCAGGAGCTCCAGAAGTTCGTTGACATTCCAGGCCATTCGGCGAAGGTGGCCGACGACTTTCATGTGATCGCCAGGCAGTTCCGCGCAACGCATAGCACGTCCGTTCGCCACGAGTTCGGCGACCTTCTCGTCCTGCTGCTCCACCTTCGAGGTGACCGCGAGGTTCACCAGTCGCATCAGGTGCCCGCGGAGCCGTAAAGCCATGTCGTCGACCTCTTCTTCGCCAGGCGTGTAGTGGTCGAGTACAACCGCGAGGTCTTCCAGCAGGGAGCCGTCCACGTACGGCTGCCATCGCTGAACCTTCTGAAGGACCCACCGGAGCCGGTCCGCGTCTAAGGGCTGGCCGGCCTTCCTCACGGGGTGGTCCCAGCGCGGGACGGTGGGCGTTGCGGTCACGATGCCCCCATCGCTGGAACGTTGAGGCAGCACCAAGTGGTCGCGCCGGCGTCGCTGGTTCCCCAGCTCCCGCCGTTGGCCTCCATCAGGTGCTTGACAAGCAGCAGGCCCCGCCCTGACTCGGCGTCGGCGTCCGCCTGCTTGGGGGCGGCCACGCCCGGCATGCCGTCGCTGACAGCGATGCACAGGGTCTCGTCCTCCTCCACCTTCTCAACGGTGATGGTGAGGGTGATCTGCGTGGTGCCGCTGTGCAGGAGCGCATTCGTGAGCAGCTCCGTGACGATCAACATCACGTCCTCGCACAGCGCTTCGAAGCCGCAGGATCTGAGCCGGTCAGCCGCGATCCGGCGCATGATGCCGATGCGGACGGCGTCCTCGGTGCGGGGCGGCTCGTTGCCGCGGCGGGGGGCAACGCGGACGGTCTCGTTCAGCACGTCGCCGCAACGGCGGGGGAACGCGCGGAACGCGCGTACAGCTGTCGTCGTCATCGCTGCCCCTCGGTGGTTGTCTGCCAAGGCAGGCCCATCCCCCACGGGGCGGGGGGACGAGCCCGCGACACCGGCCGGCGGTGGAGCCCGACGCGATGCGTGTTCAGTTCAACGGGCAGGAGCCTGCAAGGGGCAGGAAAAACGGCGGGGGTGGTGGTCGCAGCCGACCGGAAATTTCCGGTCTTCGCGTTCACCGGCCATCAGCACAGGGCTACGGTGAGTAGGTGACCGGAAATTTCCGCCTCAAGATCGCCATGGCCGAACGGGGCTTTCAGCAAGCCGAGTTAGCCGAGGCCGTCAATGCAGAGCTACTGGCCGCAGGCGAGCGGGACAGTGTGGGGGACCGCACCGTACGGACGTGGCTGACCGGAAAATCCACATGGCCTCACCGTGCCAAGCGCAACGCCTTGGAGGCAGTATTTCGGTGCACCATCGAGGCCCTCGGGTTCTACCCGCCAGGGGCGCCCGCACCGCCGCAGGAGGACCCGGACGTGATCCGCCGCCGCTTCCTTACCGGCGCCGGAGGTACAGCTGCCGCCGTCGCCATACCTGTCGTGTCCGCCCGCCCGTCCGCGGTCGGCACCTCGGACGTGATCCGGCTCCGCAAGGGCATGGACGGCCTGACCGCCCTCGACCAGAAACGCGGCGGACACGCCGGCCTCGAACGCGACGCTCTCGCCGGCGCGGCCGAAGCCGTCGCACTTCAAAGCAAGGCCGCAACGCAGCGGATCAGACAGCGCCTGTTCAGCGTCGCCGCCGACTACACCGCCATGGCCGCCTGGTCCTGCATCGACGCCCGCCAGCTCGACCGCGCACAGACCCACCTCAACGAAGCACTCCGGCTCGCCGGGATGGCACAGGACCCCGTGGCACAGATGCGGGTGTGGAACTCCACCGCCATCCTCGCCCACCAGCGCGGTGACAGCGGAGAGGGCCTCGCCGCCGCTCAGGCCGCACAGTCCACCGCGATCACCCGCCATGATCCGCTGTTCGGCTCCCTCGCTCACGCCCGCGCCGCCGTCGGCCACGCCAACCGCGGCGACGGGCAAGCTGCCATCCGCTCTCTCGGATACGCCGAGGATGCCTTGAGCAAGGCCCAGCAGCAGCCGCGGCCAGGCTGGGTGGCGTTCTACGGGCCGGCGGAGCTTCACGCCCTGGCCGCGATTGTCCGCGAGTACCTGGGACAACCGGCCGATGCTGAGGCCGCTTCATACAGGGCTCTTGCCGCCTTGCCCAAGGAGTACCGACGCAACCGGGCGATGACCACGGTCCACCTTGCCGTCGCCCAACTCCATCAGGGCGACGCCGACCAAGCGTGTGCATCCACCGAGGGCGTGTTCGACCTGATGTCCGGCAGCCCGCTCCCCGGGCGCCTGCGGGTCCTGCTCGGCGACTTCTACCGTGACCTTCTCACCCATGCGCCGTCTGCCCAGGTGGCGCGAGAGTGGGCCGACCGTTACCGATCCGAATGGAGCACCCGTTGAGCACGGCAGTGCAGCTACGCCACTACGGCCATGCCGACCTTCCCGACGTCCGGCAAACCCTGCTCGACGTTCACGCCGACGCCTACGCCGACAGGCGCCATGAGGAGTTCGTGCAACGGTTCCCCTGGTTCGTGGACCACTGGGGCGGCCGGGAAGCGTGGGCGTGTGTGGTCGCCTACGAGGACGGCGAACCCGTCGGGTTCACCTACGGGGCGCCGGGCGAGCCTGGCCGCGAGTGGTGGCGCGAGTACCTGGACGAGGAACCGGCCGATCCGTCCACGTTCTCGGTGTCGGAACTGATGCTCAGGCCGAAGTGGCGCAAGCAGGGCCTCGGGGAGCAGCTGCATGCCGCACTGCTCGCGGACCGGCCGGAGGCCCTTGCCGTGCTCACCGTCGACACCAAGCGGCCACGCCTGCAGGCACTGTACGAGAGCTGGGGATACCGGAAGGTCGGCGAGCGTCAGCCGTTCCCGGACTCCCCGCTGTACGCCGTGATGCTCAAGGAACTGAAGCCCGCAGCTTGACCCCGCACCGCTGCGGCCCGCTCCCCTCGCTCCGCCCGGGGGCGGGTCGCCGGCCGCGTTCAAAGAGATGCCCCCAGGAGAACACAGCCCGATGGGCGCTGATCGGGCCGAGGCTGGCCGCCGACCTCCCCCAGTGAAAGTGGGTCAGGCGTTGTAACCCTTCTGCCTGACGCCCGGCCCCCACTTCGCAGCGACCTCGACGAAGCAGCTACGGCACAGCGGGTTCGCGCCGGTGCCGTACCGCTTGCACTTGGCGTAGCACTTGCAGCACAGGCCCTCCTCCGAGGAGTCCCACACCGAGCTCGGATAGTCCCTCAGTGGGGTCAGTGTGGGTGTAGCCATGGAGCGCGTCCGTTCTGGATGGGCGATGTGCGGCGGTATCGCCTCGAACGCAGAATAGAACACCCCGACCTCGGCTCTCTGTCAGTGCCGCGCCGTACAGTGTTCGTATGCCCCACTCCTTCCGGCCTCACGGCCGGGTGACGCCTGTCCTGGACCAGGTCAACGAGAGCATCCGCCATCTCATGCAAGAGCCCGCAAGCGACGAGCGCACGGCCTCGTACGCTCGGCTCCTCGCAGATTGGGCCGACGTCACGCGGGACATCGTCAACCAGGCCGCGTAACGAACTTCGCCCCCGCTCGGATGGTCGAGCGGGGCGGCAAGGTCCAGCCGAAAAGCGCAGCGAGCAGCCAATACGGATAAGGACTGGCACCAACGTAGCAGCAGCCACTGACATCATCCTGGGGCAGGTTCAGCGGTCGGCGTGCGCCTCGGCGAAGTGGTCCGTGATGGCCCTCTCGACACGCTCGCGAACTGCTTCGGCGCGGGCGTTCGCCAGCACGGTGAGCGCCTCGCTGAGCTCGGGTCGGCGGCAGCCGGAGCAGCCCCATCGGCTCCAGGCCGGGGTGCTCGTCGTGGTGCCAGCTGCGCGCGGTGATCACCGCGCGCGAACCGCACCAGGCCCTGCAACGCGGAGTAGAAGCCGAGGTCGGGAAGCAGACCCGACACACAGTCAAGTGCGTACACGCGCGAGCGCGCGCTGAACCATACCCTGCAACTGGGTGACGATCTGTGTGAGTAGAGTCATGGTTGAGATCAGTAGCTTCCCGGACCGTGGTTGATCGCGGTAACCGGCGTGACGGATGGTGGTTGCCTTGAGCGTGGAAGAGCTTGCCCAGAAGGGGTACCTGACGTCCGACGGGATCAAGGGGAAGCGGTTCGGAGACTTCGAGGTCCTCGAACTCGGAGCTACAACTGTCACCAGGCTTTCGAAAGCAGGCCTGGACTTCACGCCCGCCAGCACGGTCTCCTTCCCTTGCCAGCGCTACAAAGCACCTAAGCGCGCCGGCCAGTGCAAGCCTGACAACATCTATGTGCATCGAGTTGCAGGAAGGGTAGTCCCTGTCGCGGTTGCCGAATGGAAGGACAAGGCGCGTCTTCGCAGGGCAGAAGACGAACTAGCGGCAGCAGAGCAGGCCGTGGTGGGCGCCTTGGCAATGGGCGTCCGTCTCGCCCTCACCACGGATGGTGAGCGGTTTCGCTACATTGATGCAGCCGCTTCGGCCGCATCAGGCAAGATCGTGGAGATTACCGAGAGTCGAGACTTTACACCATCCGTCCTCTCGGATCTCTACCGTGGGGAATCCGATGTGCAGCGAGACCCTCGACCGCTGTCCGAGACTGTCTGGCAAATCATCTGGCACGCCACGAAGGCCGAGCCGAAGGACTGCCTGCTCACCTTCGTTGAAATCTTCATGTTGAAGTTTTTGTCCGACAACCTTCCGCTGTCCGTCCTGCCTGCCGACTACCGGTTCGACGTCCTTTTGTCCGATCCTGAGGAGTTCAAGCGCAATAAGGGATGCTCCCAGATTGAGTATTACGTCAACAGCATCCGCCCCCGCATCAAGCAGATCTTTGCCGAACGACTGATTGTTGATGACGATAAGGTTCGGAACCTCTTCGGTCTCGCAACCGTCACTTCTTACACTTCAATTATCAACGGGTTCGCTTTCCTTCGCTCGTCGGTAACGACCACTATCGCCTCTTACAATCGCACGTTCTGTGAGATCTTGGAGGAATTCCAGAACTTTGGGGCTCTGACGAACATCGACCCAGAGTTCAAGCTGCGCCTCTATGAGACCTTCTTGAAGCGTTCGGCCCGCCAGCAGCGTTTGGGACAGTTCTTCACGCCTCGGAATATCGTGAAGCCCATGGTCAAGATGGCGCAGCTGAACGCCCTTCCTGACGACTCCGTCGTACTAGACCCCGCCGCTGGCGTGGGCGGCTTCCTGCTCGAGCCTCTACTCTTCCCGGACGCACTGCCCGGAAACGTCAGCTTCGTCGATGGCCAGCCACGGCAACGAGTCAAGCTCGTGGGTATCGACGTAGATGCCTCCACGAACATACTGGCGAAAGCCAATATGCTGTTGCACCTTGCTGAATCTGTGCGTGATCCACAGACCACTCCAGAAGCCCTGAATCAGGCTCTCGTTAACACGTTCCTCTTGATGAATGACAACGAGACCCTGGGCGGATTGCTCTACCCGCCCAGGGACTCAGTTGATGTAATCCTCACCAACCCCCCGTACGTCACTCAGGGATCTTCGATCTATCGAAAGGAGATTGAACACGTCGAGGGGAAAAAGAATGGCGTGTACCTGGAGAGCTATTACGATACTGGCGGCCTCGGAGTGGAGGCCCTATTCCTCCGCTACATCTCTGGCGCACTCAAACCCGGGGGGCGGGCCTTCGTCATCGTTCCTCTGGGACTACTCAATCGAACCGCCCAGAGGATGAAGAAAGAGCTACTCCGAGAGTGCAACATCCTGGCAAGTTTGCAGCTCCCCCGCAACGCCTTCTTCAACACTGCTCAGCCTACATATATTTTGATCCTGGAGCGACGCAGGGTTAAGAATCAGTCTCGGCCGCCAGTGTTTTGCGGGATCGCTCGCAGCATCGGCGAGACCCTTGACTATGAACGAGTTCCGACTCCTGACGACAATGACCTCGCAATCCTGGCTGACTTGTTCGTTCATTACGCGAACACCGGCATGGGAGAGAAGGTTCCACGCCCCACTCGTTACGAGGATTGCGCATTCGCAAAGATCGTCCCAGCTAGTGCATTTGCGCCGGACGAGCGGTGGGATGTAATCCGGCACTGGACAGATGCTGAACACATTGAACTTGGCGAGCGGTCGGACACGATCGAGCGCGGAGAATTCATTGACCTGGCAACTGAGACTCTCCAGGAGTTGATCGACGACCTTCGACAGGCCAAGGAGGAACTGGCTCGGCTGCAGACTGGCGCCACAAAGGTATTCGCACTGTCGGATGCAAGCAGATTCCAAGTCAGATCAGGGGTCAGGATTCGCAATGTCGACCTGCGCGACCACCCTGGAGAAGTCCCCGTGTATTCGGTTTTCACTCGCCCGGAGACAGTCAAGGGATACATCGACCGGGATTGGCTCAAGGATCGCGGAGTTGAGTCAGAGACCTACCCCTCTGTGACTGTCATGGCTACTGGAGCATCGGCCGTGGGCACAGTCTTTTATCGAGAAGCCAACTGCGTGATGACTGACGACGTGGTCATCGTCCAACCATGGCCCAGGGAATCCGAGAACGGACAGCTCGAACTGGGAGCCGAAACCAAGGCTGAAGATAAGGGAACGGATATCGGGAAGCTGCCCGAGCATGATATCGATCTCAGTTTCTTGGCTGTCGCCCTGGCTCAAACAATCGCACAAGGGGGCTACCTATATGAAGCGAAGCTCTATACCAGGCGAGTCGCCCAGTTGACCATCGAAGTTCCTGTGGATGGAGCTGGGAATCCAGATTTGGAAAGGCAGCGACAAATTGCAGCTGTCGCTAAGCGACTGGATCAAATTCGGTCGAAGCTGCAAGAAACCGGGACATGGAGCAAGAGTGTTCGCCTAGCCTGAGGCTGGCCTCCCGCGTCACCTTCACGGCCCAGAACGGCAGAGCACCCGCCCCGGAGCGGGAGGGCGGGTGCTCAGTCACAGGTGCGGGCGTCAGCGCACGAAAAGGGCAATCGCGCCTGTTGCCGCGCCCGCAACACCAGACAGGGCGCCCAGGACGCCGAGCGGCCAGCGCCGCGCCTTGAGCGCTTCGACTTCGGTCCCGAGCGCGTCGAGGGCCTTCTGCGTGTCGTCGCGGAGCCTGACGAGATCCTGCTCGTTACGGGTGGATCGCTCGACGAGGACAGCCAAGCTGCCCTTGACCTCAGCAAACCCCGTGGTAACCGTGCCTCGCAGCCGCTCCAGCTCGATCGCGACGGCAGACGCCTCCGGCTCCGGGGCGCCGCTCACGTGCGGCTCTGCCTGAGCAGCTCGGCGACGTCGTCCGTCGCCTGGTACCGCGGGGGCTTCGCGTAGCCGAGCAGCACACCGGCCGCGCCCTTGAGCCAGGCCGGTCCGTGGTACTTCTCGGCGAGCCGCTCGACGAACCGGAACACGACGTAGTACGCGGCGGCGACGCCGAGCGTGATCGCTGTCTGCACCGTGTGGGAGTCGACGGAGAAGCCCAGCCTGGACACGACGACGATCACCCAGCCGGCGAACAGCGGCACCAGCGTGCGCAGTACGGAGGGCAGCAGCATGACGACTCCCTTTCAGACGTTGGGCACCCGGAGCTTGTTCCAGGTGGTCGGGCCGGGCGGCCACTTCGCGGCGGTCCCGCTGTACCCGCACTTGCGCTGCCACGCCTCGTACGAGTCGACGTCGGCCTGGCCGAGCTTGGGCCCGGGGCCGACCTTGTACCGGCCGCACCCCTCCTCGACGAGCCGCTTCCCCATCGCGGTGAAGATCGGCGAACTCTTGCCGAGCGCCGGCCCGTCCCCGTTCATGAAGAACGCTTCACCCGGGAACGGCTCGTGCGTCGGCTTGGCCGGGGCCTTGCCGGTGGCGCGGGCGACGATCCCCGGGAACACCACCTCGCGGAACTGCTTGACGCGAGCGCCGCCGGGGCAGGCGTGGGCGTCGGGGTTCCACGCCGAGAACATTCGGTGATAGCCGTACCCAGGGTCGTCGGCCGACCGGCACAGCCGCAGGGGGATGCCGTGCTCCTGGTGCAGCCACACGCCGAGCCGGATGAGCGTCTCGACCTGCTCGTCCGTCCAGGGGTCGCTCGCTTCGAGGTTCGATGCCGACTCCAGCGACACCGCGCCGGTCCCGTCCGCGCGGCGGTTCGCGGCGGCGTTCGCGTCCGCTCTGGTCTGCGTGCCGATGAACTGGCCGAGCGAGCCGTCGTAGCCGAGCCCGAAGTGCGATTCGAGGTTGGTCGAGTCGCGCCAGTATTCGTACGTTCGCTGCGGCGTCCACGGGGCGACGATGCTGTGCACGATGAACTGGGTCGGCCGGATCGCCGGTTGGCTGTCCGACTCCGGTTGCAGCTCCATCTTCTTGGCGAACGGGCACCATGCCACGGTCAGACCCCCTTCGGGTGAGGAGGCCCGGCCCAAAACCAGCAGCTCAGAACAGGAGTGTAAGTGCTCCCCAAGTCGTTGGCTCAACGCATCGGCTGAGGCGGGGTGTAGCCAGAGAGGGTCTGCGCGACGCCCGTGTCGAATCCGCCCGCCACCAGTGCGTCGTACGCCGCCTTCTTCCGCGCGGTTTCCTGCGCCTGGATGTCGGCCTGGTTCTGCTCTAGGGCTGCCTCGACCGCCTGCCGCTTGCTGTTGTACTCGTCCTCGGTAAGCAGCGTGGCGTCCGCAGGGTGCTGCGGGCTGGCCTCGCTGGTGACGCGCTCCTGAACGGCGCCGCCGGGAAACTCGTAGTAGAACATCTGCTCTGCTGCCATGGCTCGGCCCCTTACTGCGGGTTGGAGAACACCCACGCGCGGAGCGTGGCCTGAATGCGGGGGATCGTGGCGCCGTTGGATCCACGGCCGGCGTCGATGTCCATCGTGATCGTCCGCGTCTCGCCGGGGTTCAGCGTGAACGGGGTGATCTTGTTGTCCTGCGAGTGGACCGCGAAGACCGTGGTGTCACCGCCGTTGGCGAGGTAGTTCATGTCGTCGCCGTCGATGCCGGCCATGGCGCCCGCACCGGGAGGCAGGTTGAAGTCCAGATCGACCTCCCGGAACAGAATCCCCTGCGCGACACGGCACGGGTCCGGGTTGGTCACGGTCAACGTCAGCTGCCGGATGGTCCGCTCGGCCACCGTCGGAACCGCCAGCGCCGGGCTCTGGACCTGGTTGATGGCGTTCGAGAAGTTGTCCTGGCGTACCGGCGGGGCCGTACGCAGGACGCCCGAGCTATCGCAGTAGACGCCGCCGCCCTGGTCGTCGACGTCGCACGCGTACGGCCAGGTCCCAACTGCCGCAGCGAGAGGCGTACCAGTAGAACCGTCGCCCGTGAGCCCGCACCCCGTTGCGGCGACGGCACCGGTTGAGCTGACGACGTAGGGGTTCGAGGTGCTGCCGCTGCCGTCGACCTCGACACCCGACCCCGCAGTAACGGTGCAGGTGCACCCGCGGGCACCACCGCAACAGGCCATGGGGACCACTCCCTATCAGAGCGCCTCGCCCGGCCCAGAACCAGCGGCTACCAGGAGTCTAGCTTTCCAGCACCTGCACACGATCTACGCCGGTCCCCTGGTAGCCGGACAGGCGACGGGCCACTGCTTCCGGCAGGATCGCGACGAGCGCAAGGTACGCGCTCCTCGCCTCGGCCTCCTGTTCCTCCTGGACCGCCGCCTCTGCCGCGGCGCGCTCCTGCTCGATCACGCCGAGCGCGGCCGTGTACTCCTCGGCACTCAGCCTGACCGAGCCGTCGGGGACGGACACGCTCACACCGTCCGACAGCGTCACTTCACGCAGACGCCCGTCATCGAACTGGTAGTAGCGCGTCGTCGTCGTGGTCTCGTCCACAGCACGGGCCCCGATCAGCTCAGAGGGATGGAGAACAGCCAGGCTCGGATGGTGGCCTGAATGCGGGTATAGGTGGCGCCACCGGCACCCCGCCCAACCGTGATGTTCAGGGGGATCGCCTGAGTGCCGCCGGCCGGGATGGTGACGTTGTGCATCACGCTGTGCTGCCCGTGCCATGCCGTGATGGCCGTGCTGCCGGAGTTCCTCATGTAGTTGACGTCGTCACCGTTGATCCCTGACGCTGCCGCGCCTCCGTTGGCCGGGAGGTTGAAGTCCACATCAACCGTCCGGTGCACGATCACGAACGCGGCCCGGCACGGGTCCGGGTTGGCCAGGCTGACACTGATCGTGTCCACCGTCGTCTCAGCGCTCGATACCGTGCGCGCGGCGAACGCGTCGTTGATACCCACCTCGCGGTAGCGGGCCCGAAACGGCGGGTCGGTCTTCAGCTGACCGGTGCTCGGGTCGCAGTAGACACCGCCGCCGTTCGCCGAGATGCCGCAGCTGAACGGCCAGGTGGCGACGTTGGCCTCCACGGGGGCACTTCCGGAACCATCGCCCTGGAGGCCGCAGCCAACGGACACCGTCGCCGCGCCCGTGGGCACGAACAGGCAGCCGTCCGACCCGTACGTGAGGTTGTTGCCCGTGTCGGCCGACGGGCAGGCTGTGATGATGCCCGTCGAGGAGTCGTAGGCGATGCCGTCCCCGGCGGACAGGCACGGCCGGACGTCCTCACAGTCGATGACGGCCGACACCACATAGGGGTTCAGGGTGCTTCCAGCACCCGTCACCTCGGCGTTCTCACCGGCGATGACAACGCAGTTGCAGCCGTCGCCGCCGCACTGACACCTGGCCAAGATGCCCACCCTTTCGAGGTGATCCGGCCCGGCCCAGAACCAGCGGCTGAACGTCAGTCTACGGCGGCCCCTTGTGCCGACATCGGCTGCTCATCACCCGTAGAGCTCGATGATGACGATGCCGTTGCCGCCCGTGCCGCCGTCGATGTCGCCGCCGAAGGAGAGGCCCCCGCCGGCGCCGCCTCCGCTGCCGCGGGGGGAGTCTCCGTTGCCCTCTGTCGTACGGCCACGACCACCCGTGCCGAGCATGCTGTCGCCGCCCTCCCCTGCCACCGCGAAACCGCCGGTCAACCGGATCGAGGCGCCCGAGGCGCCGCCACCGGCCCGGAAGTTGCCGGTCGCCGCGTTCGGCCCGTTGATGCCCGCCGAAGTGTTCGCGGTTGTGCCTGACGGCATGTTCGACGTACCGCCGTACCCGCCAGGTGCGTTGATGAAGCCGCCGAATTGCGACGCGCCGCCGTCATCTCCGTCGGAGCTCGCGCCGCCCGCGTCGCCGCCCGCACCGACGATGATCGTCTCGCTCGTGCCGAGCGCCGACGCGTTGATGAGCGACTCACCGTAGGCGCCCCCGGTCCCGCCCGGCCGTGCGATCGCCTCACCACTGTCCGCGTTCGCACCGGCCGAACCACCACCGGCGCCCTGGACCTTCACCCGGACACGAGCGAGCCACGGATACGACGCCTTGCGGAAGGTGTACGTCCCCGGAGTGCTGTAGTAGAGGATCTGCCGCAGGCCCATCGTCCCCGGCTTCAGGCACAGTTCACCGCTCTCAGAGACAGTGAAGTAGTCGTCACACACGCACGCGCGGGCCACCCGGAATCACCCCATGAATCCGACTTGGTGCCCGGCCCAAAACCAGCGGCACCGAAAGGGTACGTGCCAGTCAGATATCGGCTGGCTCGCCGCTCGCGGTGACGTGCACCTGCACCCCGGCCCCGGCAGGCAGCAGCGGCAGCAGGCCCAAGCCGAGGAGCGGCTGCGTCCGCCACACGCGGACCGTCGCGCTCGAGGCAGTGACCTGTTCCAGGGTCACCGTCACCGTGCGGTCATCGCCCGGGTTGGGGTCGACAGGGAGCGCACTGATCACCGGGGCCGCCGCGAACGGCTTGGCGTACGTCCAGGTCACGCGGCCGTCCGCAGCCGTCGTGATGACTGCGGCAGCAGGCGCCGCACCGCGTGGTCCGGGCGGCCCCTGCTCACCCCGCTCACCAGGCGGGCCAGGCAGTCCCGGCACACCCGCCGGCCCCGGCACGCCCCGTTCTCCGGGCGGGCCAAGTGGCCCCGGTACACCCTGCTCCCCTCGGAGACCTGGCTCACCCCGGGGCCCCGGCACACCTCGCTCACCCTCCGGTCCCGGTACGCCCTGCTCCCCCTGGGGCCCGCGTCTGCCCGGCTTCCTGGACAGCGTCCGGGACTTGCGGTTCAGATCGCGCAGGGCGCCGCCCATGGGGTTGTCCATCGTGCGCCGTGCCGCGGATCCTCTCGCCGCCATCAGTCCCCCAGATCGCTACTCAAGGGCGCCAGCGTGACTTGGACGCTCTCGCCGTCGCCGTCTTCCGAGACCTTCACGCCGCCGATCTTCAGCCGCTGCCGCAGTGGCCGGCAGGTCGCCGCGGTGGCGACGTCCACGCACCAGCCCGGCACGAGCTTGGCCACGTCCACCGCGGCCTCCGGCGACAAGGTCACCTCGTCGGAGTTGAGGAACACCGGCACCGGGTAGGCCGCCGCCCGCTTCGACCGCGCCGCCGATGCCGCCGAGGCGTTCGTCGTCACCGAGGTCTCCTCGACGCTGCGTTCGAGGAGCCCGTAGTAGGAGTCCGTGCCGCCCGAGACGCCCTTGACGCCGCTGTCGTCGTCGCCGTGCACGATGTAGCGGGTCGCGAGGGCGGAGCCGTCCTCGGCGACGACCAGGCCCTCGGGAAAGTCGACGTCCGTGAGCATGCCGACGCTCGCGTCCCAGTCCTCCGGCATGAGGACGATCGTGGAGCCGATGGCCGTGTAGTCAAGGCCGGTGTCCGCGAGATCGCGGAGGTGATCGCCGGTCTGCCCGATGTCCTCGGTGTACTGCCGTCCGCCCTCCACACCGGAGGGGTTGAGGATGTCCACCGTGTGGCCGGGGTCGTCCGGCGCGAACGCGTCCTCGATCAGCCAGTTCGCGATGTCGGTGAGGTCGGAGCCGTCGAAGACGATCGACTGGTGAGGGACTCGCCGGTCAAGCCAGACCAGGATGTCGGAGGCCCACAGCTCCACCTTCCCGAAGGACCACTCGGCTTGGATGATCGGCCCCTCCCACACGGTGACACCATCACGGGCGAGGACCAGCTTGTGTCGCCAGGTGCGGACGTTGCCGAGTTGGGCGCAGCAGTCGCCGTCCGGGATGACCACGACGTGCGCTGTGCTCACGTCGTCCAAGATCCTCGTCCAGTCGACGGACACCAGCATGTTCGCCAGCGTCACGACCGAGCCGCGACGGTCAACGATGTAGGCCGAGTGGACGCCACACCCTGCTGAAGACAACGGGCCCCCTGTGGGAGAAGGAGGCCCGGCCCAAAACCAGCGGCGCCACACCAGGCTAAGGCGTGGTCCGCAGACCGCCCGACCCGCTTACGCGGCGGCGATCACTCGCCCCGAAACAGCTCCCGGCAAAGACGCTCGGACTACGCGGTGCTTAACCGTTACAGGCCCAGCGGCCAGTGATGTGGAACAGCGGCTTCTCCTGGTCGTTCTCCTGCTCCCAAGGGGCAAGCCAGGCGTCCAGAGTGCCGGAGGTCAGTCCGTGGTCGATCGTGACCAACGCTCTGCCCTTATTGTGATCTTCAGGGAGGTAGTAGACGTACTGGAACTTCCCAATCCCGCTACCAAGCACGACGCTGCTTGGAGCCTTGTCCGAGGCAATGTCGAAGGTCAGCACGCCCGACTCGCCGTTCGTATCGGCGTCGTACACCGCAAAGTGCCTGCCTGGCTTCGGAGAACCGAAGGAGGCGCCATTTCCGATGGAGATCTCCCAGCCGATGCCGTTCATGCGCACCGTGAACTGTGCTTCCCAGGCGCCGTCATCAGCGGGCATCACGCACTGCGTGGCACCATCGGGCACGATGTAATCGTAGTGGGCCCCGCTCTTGCCGTGGAGTACCTTCAGCGCCCCGCGAGTGCTTCCCTTAATGTCTCCGCTGAAACGCAAGTCGGTTCCAGCCGGCGGTGTGCTCGGCGAATCACTTGCCTTCGGTCTCTTCTTTGCGGCCGGGTGCTTACTCGCGGCCGGGCCCTTGCTGTTGACGGGATCCTTGCTGCTGGCGGGGGTGGACCCGTGAGCCATGCAGGCCCCTACCGTCGCCAGCGCAATGACAACGCCAACGATCGCCTTCTTGCCAGCCATGTCCGTTCCGTCCCCCAAGTACAGGATCATTCACCTCAAGCGGCACCGGGCCGTGGCCGCGAGGCACGACAAACTCGCCATCCGCTACGACGCAACCGTACTTACCGCAGCCCTCAACGAATAGCTGCGCCCAGTACTTTCGCGACAGATTCCTAGGAACTGAAGGCCAAGGCGCCGAGGATGAAGCCGAACACCATGCCTGCAACGGAAAAGCCCAGGGCCAGGGCGGCGTGCGGCTCCTTCCGCTTCATTGCGAGTACCGACAGCACTATGGCGAGAGGCCCGAGAACGATGGGAAAGAAGAGCAGGGATACTGCCGCGCAAGCAAAGGCGCCCCAGACGAAGCTTGCCGATCTGCCGCCGCCTGGCTCACCATATGCGGTGCCGCACTCATGGCAGAAGGTCTTGACCGTTTGCGTGAGAGTTCCACAAGCGGAGCAGAGCTTGGTTGGGGACTGTTCAACCGGGGCCGCGCTCATTCGAAGCTAGCCTTCGCGGTCGCGAGGATCTTCTTGTTCGGGCTGGCGAACAAGGCATAGAGGTTGTCAACCGCCGCAGTCGAGCGGAGCGTGAGTTGGGTGTGCCCTGAATGTCCACTCGGCACCACAGTGATGATCAACTCGCCATTGGTCGAAAACGTCTTGTATGCGCCAGTCACCTGCCCAAGGACCGTACTCGTCCGTACGTCCTTGAATCCGGCGGTCATGAGGCCCTTGGCGCAGCGGGTGAGCCACTCGTCGCGTTCTCCAGCGACGACCAGGGTCTCCTCCACGCTCTTACGGATTGCCACTTGACTCCTCTGCGGCCAAACATCAACAGAAAGTATGAAGAGTGTGGCGATTGTGGACCTTCCATGGAAGTGCCGTTGCTGTATCGTGATCATGAGTGGCGCGTCACGAGATCCTCCCCTCCACGGCCGTGAGGGTCGTGCGACCCTGTCGACGGAGCGGGCAGCGGCACGGCTTTGTGAGCGAGGCGTTCCTCGGCCAGTCAGTAACCTCGGCCGGTGACCCCGATCGTCAGCCGTGCGTCGTCGGCGGGCGGGTGTATCGCGTCCGTTTCCAGGCAGACGCAGATCGAGGCGCAGTCGAAGGCCGGCCATGTGGGCGGGGCGCCGTCGGCTCCCCACACACTGGTGCTCGTCTCGCACTCTCCGCCGCACTCCACGGTGGCGCGGCCGATCTGCCCGTCCAGGAGGAGCGTCCCCCCTGCGGGGATGAAACTGACCTCGAACACTGCGAGCGGATCACAGCGCTTGCGGTCCGCGATCTCCGCGCACGACGCGTCGCCGTCCTGCTCTGCGCGCTCGTAGAAGGAGATCGTCAGGCGTCGCAGGTCCTCGCTCCCGGCGAAGACCGAGATCACCGGCACGTCCGTGCCCCACGCGGGACGGTTGGACAGGTCGAGCTCGTAGCACTCCCTGTTGGTGGCGAGCGCTTCACAGAAGCAGGAAGAGGGCACGGCCGGTTGCGGGGGCGACGGCGGTGTGCACGCCGGATCCGCGCACGCGGCCGCCACGTCCGGGCAGCCCGCGAGCCTGCACCCGCCGTCGGCGCACTCACCGGATGCTCCAGTGCCGGTGTGCAGACACCACGTGATGCACTCGGTGCCGTCGTCGGTCGGCAGGTGGACGTCCAGCAGCGGGATCTCGTCCGTCCACGCCCAAGGGGTGGCGGCAACGAGAACGAACTCCACGGTGATGACGTCCGCTCCGATGGAGCACCGGCCGGAGCTGCACGAGCCGTCGCCGTGCCGGGTCGTGACCGTCGGCCCCTCCACGAGCGCCACGCGCCGGTAGGTGCGGCGGTGCCGCTCGTTGAACTCCTGCGCTGTCTCCTCTTCTCCGGGACAGCAGTTGAACATGGTCACGCAGTCGCCGCCGCACGCGCTGCCGGTGCAGCCCTGCAACGCCTCTGCCAGGAAGTGCAGTCCGTACTCCACCGCACAGCAGGTGGCGCCGAGGAGGATGCCGGTCACGGTGATGGTGCGCGGCTGCACCCGGGCGGGGCCGAGCGCGCCGCCGCCGATGACGGCGTTCGTGACCGCCCGTTTCACCGGATAGTCGTCGATCCCGTCGAAGGAGAGCGGCAGGAACCCGGCGAAGTCAGCGCTCTCGGGGACGTCAGGGTCGTACCAGGGCGCCGGGTTATCCAGGTCGTCGGGTGTCGTGTACGGCTGGCCGTCTTGGTCGAGGACGACCGGGGCGAGGGTGTCGCAGCCGCAGATGTCCGAGCCGGAGTCCAGCGGCGAGCCGACGGTCTCGAGGTAGGCGCGCAGGCGGGCCGTGTTGATGACCTCGATACCGCCTACCTGGAGGAAGTCGGTCAGCACGTGACACCCCTAGTTCGGTGAGGTGCCCGGCCCACAACCAGCGGCGCCCCTCAGCTTACGGCCGCCCCACCAGGTCACATGCTGTACGTCAGCGCCATGCGGTGCATGACCCGGGCGGCCGTCGTCTCGGTGTCGCCGACCTGGGAGATGTTGAACACGGGCGCGATGGTGACCGCGCTGTCGCCGCCGGACGAGGCGGAGCCGCCACCGGCGAGCATCTCGCTCAGACCTGACTGGGCGGCGAGTTGCCGCGCCCGCTTCGGCTTCGTCAGCGGGATGATCACCTCGGGGCCTGCCTCGCCGACGAGGGCGTGCGTCGGCCCGAGCACGATGCCGCCCTCCGCGAACGGCAGGTACTTGCGTACGGCCGAAGGGAGGCCGCTCTTGATGCTCGACATGATCCGCGAGCCAATGTTGCCGAGAGCGCCGACAATCCTTCCGGGCAGGCCGGAGAACATGCTGACGATCCCGGAGATCATCGAACTCACCGCGCCGGTCACGCTGCCCAGCGCCGACCGGAAGACGCCCGCGAGCCGCGACCCGAGCCCCGACAGGGCAGAGACGATGCGGCCTGGCAGGCTCGAGAAGAACGACACGATGGACGAGCCGACGGAGCGGGCAGCGGACAGCGCGCTGGAGCCGGCCGAGCGGAACACCGACGCCAGTCGGCCGGGCAGCGCGGCGAGCACGCTGACGATCCGGCCCGGCAGCTGCGCGAAGAACGAGGCCGCCGAGGAGATGAACGAGGAGATCGCGGCGCGTGCCGTGTTGAAGGCGGACGTGAACGCGGACAGGATCACCGACCCGAGCGTGGACAGCGCGGTGAGGATGCGGCCGGGCAGCTCGGTGAAGATGAACACGATCCCGGCGATCGCGGTCAGCAGCGCGATACCGACGGCGGCGACCGCCTGGACGAACAGGTTGACGAGCAGCCCTGGCAGCGCGGCCAGCGCCGACATGATCATGCCGGGCAGTGAGGTGAAGAATCCGACGACCGCCTGGAACCCGGTCGTGAACCACGTCGTGACGGTGGTGACGAGCGTCGTGAAGAACGTGGAGATCGTCGTCCCCAGCGTGGTGAGCGCGGTGACGATGAGGGTCGGCAGGTTCGTGATGAACGTGACGGCGCCCGTCAGGATGGAGACGAGCCCGGTGATCGCCCCGACGACGCCCTGAATGATCGGGACGACGACGTTGATCACGGTCCACCCCGCGAACGCGACCGCGATCTGCAAGACCGGCCCCAGGAGCTGGAGGATCTGCACCACCAGCGGCGCCAGCGCTTCGACGAGCCCCACGAGCGATGGGACCAGCGGCATGAGCGCCTGAAGGATCGCGTCGAACGCCTGGACGATCGCCGGGAGGACGGGCAGCAGCGCGTCCGCGAGAGCCTGGTAGACCGGGACGAGCGCGGTCGCCACCTGCACCAGGGCGCCGGCCAGCGTCGACAGGACCGGGGCGAGGCTCTGGAAGAGCTGAGCTATCGCCTGCCCGACACCGGCCGCGAGCGGTTGCATCGCCGTGGCCAGCAGCGAGAACGCCTGGGCGATCTGCGGCAGGACCGGCATGAGCGCGCCGACCAGGGCCTGGATGATCGGCGTGAACAGCGTCGCGAGGTTCTGCAGAACCGGTGCGAGTATCTGCGCCAACGTCGCGACGAGTTGCCCGGCGAGCGGCAGCAGCGGGGCGATCGCCTGAACGATGGAGCCGATCGCCTCGCCGACGGGGCCGAGGGACGGCCCGATGGCGGCGAAGGCCTCCGCGAGCGCGGACGCGACGGTCTGAAGGCTGGGGGCGATCGCAGCCAGGGCGGGCCCGAGCGCGTTGATGACCCCGGTGATCGCCGGGCCCAAGGTCGAGAAGACCGGGGCGAGGGCGGGCGCGATCTGCCCGAGCTGCGTGACGAGCGCGGACAGGATCGGCCCGAGCTGGGCGGCGACCGTCCCGAGCGTCTTGAAGACGTTCCCGATCGCCTCCTGACCGGCCGCGCTCTGGACGAAGCCACGGAACGCCCCCGTGATCGTCTGGAGGTTGTTGAGCAGCCCGCCACCCGCACCGCTCGCGGCGGGGAAGACGCTGGACAGGATCTGCCCGACGTTCGAGGCGATTGCGCCGAGCTGCTGGAAGACGCCGACCGCACCCCGTACCGCTTCGACCGCCCGGCCCGACGCGGCGAACTCCGACAGGAACGTCCCGACCTGCGCACCTACCTGAGCGATGACGCCGGCGACTTGCGACCCGAAGGCCTGCGAGACCGCCGCGGCGACGTCGAGGAAGCCTTTCGCCAGAGGGGCGACTACGGCTTGCAGCCCGGACGCGGCCTGCGTGGTGCCCTGGATGATCGAGCGCAGCGGCCCGACGGCCTGCTGCGAAGCCGCGAACTTCAGGCCCTCGTCGGCGGCCTTCCCGAACTCGGTCGCGAGGCCGGCTAGCTCCGTCCGCAGCGGCAGCAGGTTGGTGATCGCTGCCTTGACGTCACCGGCGAACTGGGCGAAGAACGCCTGCTGGATGGACTGCTGGACCCGCGTCAGCTCCGGCGCCAGGTCGCGGACGGCGATGACGGCCTGCTGCGCGGCCGGGGCGAGCTTCTCCAGCGACTCCTGGAACTTCGCCGCGTCACCCGTGAGCACGGCCGACAGCGCGTCGCTGACGCCGAGGACAGCGAGCCGGAGGGTACCCAGCGCCACCCGGGCCCCGGCGAGCACGGCGGGGAAGGCGGCGACGATCCCGGCGGCCGGTGCGAGAGCCGCCGTCAGCGTGATGACGCCCTGGGCAGCACCGGCCGCCGCGACACCGAGGACGCCGAACCGCAGCGCGGACGTGAGCGCCGCACCGGTACGCCCAGCGATGCCGGAAAGCCCGGCGAGCGCCCGGGTGAACCGGTCGCTGTCGACGTCGACGTTCGCGTGAACGGTGACGTCGGGGACGTTGTGCGCGCGGATCCGCGCGTCGAAATCGTCCAGGTCCGGGATGACCCGGATGCTCACCTCTTCGCCGGCGAGCAGGGCGCGGATCCGCTCGACGAACCCAGTCAGGTCGGGGGCGACCGGGACATTGATCGAGTCGAGCGAGCGGAGCCCGTTGAGGAGCTGCGCGTCGAACCGCCGGAGATCGGGGTCGACTCGGACGGTGACCGAGGCGGCGTTGAGGCCGCGCTGGATGTTCCGCCGGATCTGGTCGCCGACGTTGCGCGTCGCGCGGTCGAGCGCCCGCTGAATGCGGATGCCGAGGTCGCGTGCGTCCCGGACGATCCCGCTGTCGTCCAGCGTGATCGTGATCCGGGCGGACCCGTAGTCCTCGTCCTCGCCGGCCACCGGGCAACCCCGCTTTCGCGTGTGGTTGCCCGGCCCAAAACCAGCGGCTACGGCCGCGCGTGAGCGCCTGCCGTGGTCTCCAGACTATCCGCCTACCTGCGGCTCTGTAGGCGGCCGTCCTCGGCCGCCGCCTGCGACATCAGCGCCCGTGCCTGGCTTGCGTCCATGCGCGCCGCGGTGCGTGGCCTCGCCCCCTCGGCCGGCCGTCGACGGGCCCCCTTCGGCGGGGCGTACAACTGGGCCCGGTTCCGGGCGCGGGCCGCGTCGTCCTCCGCCGCCGCGTCCATGGCCACCTCGGCGGCGTTCAGGAGGCGTCTCAGCGGCCACGTGTGGGGGTCGACGCCCTGGAGGGCGAGACTCCCGTCCCACGCCTCCCAGCCTGCCGCGATGGAGTCGAGAAGGCGGAAGACGACGTAGTAGGGCGGTTACCACCACCCCCGTACAGCTCGACGACCCATTCGAGGAGCTCGACGATGACGCGGGTGGGCAGGCGGAGCGCGTCGGCAACACGGGCGCCCTCGTGCTGGGCGGCGAACTCCTCGGCCTGGTCGAAGTCCTGGAACGTCTCCAGCGTCTCGCCGTCCCTGACGACGTTCAGCCGCAGGAAGAGGTCCGCGGAGTCTTCGAGCATCTGCCGGGCGAGGAACAGGCGCAGGGCGCGGACAGTGCGCCGTACGTCCTTCGGGTCGGCTTCGGCGAGGTTGTCCATGTCCACACCCTTCGCTTTCTGCGCGTCGCGCAGCTCGGCGTAGGCGTCCATGAACTCATCCCCCATGACCTCCGGTTGGAACTCCAGCTCAGTTCCGCCGATATCGGCGACGTGCGGTTCGGTGTGAAGTGCAAACGACTTCCTCACGGGTGGTTCCTTGTCTCCCGCTCCTTGCCCGGCCCAAAACCAGCGGCGCAGGCCAGAGTACGGCTCCAAAGAGCTGGCACAGAGCCTGTTTCAGCGGCAGCCGACGGATCCTCATGGCGGAAACAGCCCATGTTGCGGCCTGTCAAGACTCACCGTCTTCTGTGTCCTCTTCACGAACGCTGCCGGATGCGCGCCGTGACGAACGCTGCTTCCGGCCGCTTCTCACTCCGCCACGCCCTCGAAGCGTGACACCCGCCTCGCTGAGCATCCGGTGAACGAAGCCATACGGGCGACCGGTCTCCTCGGCCAGCTCCCGGATGCTCACACCGGACTTATATTTCGCCGCTAGTTCTTCCGCGAGATCGGCCCGCGCGGTGCCGGTTAGACTCCTGTGCCACTCTGACTCAAACTGCTCCTCCGGTGGATATTCCGCGTCCGATGCATACCCCTCCTCGGATTCCCCCTCCCCTACTGACGGGGTCTCCTCCGCCGCAAATGCCTCGAAGCTGCGCTCGTCAAGATAAGCCGCAGACTCACTTGGTGAGGAAGTGGTACCCCTATGCACTTTTCCCTCTGCCCAGCCGACATATATCGCCAGAGCGAGCAGGAAACCAGCTATAGCTGTCAAGATGACGAGCACCACCATCAACTAGTCACCTCTCTCGGCAAGCCACACGGCATACATTCCACAAGCCGCAGCGAGAGTGAACAACGCGACCGACATAGCGATATAGCCTGCCGACGGGACACCGGTATCCGCAGAGAGGCGAGCGCTGAAACCCAGACTCACAGATCCCAGAAGAACACTGACGAGAACCGTCAAGGCACGAGCACGTGGCCGCCGTTCGGCGACAGCAGAGAGCAGGTCCGTCACCCCGCCAACCATGATGACGATGCCTGCCAAGATGAACTCCACGCCACCAAAAATGAACGCCGGTGTCTTATGACCGGCGCCGGTGATAAGAGGCCAACAGACCGCCATGAGGGAAAATAGGACAACCCCGATGGTCCAGAGGTATAGGCGTGTTTTTCGGGAGGAAGGGCTGACGAGGCTCTTCCTGAGCGCCGCTTCACGGGACCTGAACCAGTCTCGGATCCACTTGATCATGACGCGCCTGCCTCGACGTAATGCCCCCAGCTCCAACCATAAGGTCAGGGCTCCCCGACCGCGACTGACTGAGAGCGGAGGTCAGCGGCCCTGCTGGAGCGCACGCTGGAGGAATTTGTTCGCCCGCGTCCCTGGGTGGCGCACGTATGCGGAGAACACGGTTCGGCCGGCGACGTCAAAGCGGAGGGCTTTCGTGCGGCGGGGGCGGATCATGTGGGGCCGGGTGCCGTCGAGCACGAACCGTACCGCGGGGTGGTCGCAAATGATGACGCCTTCGAGGCCGCGCGGCCCGTCCTGCACCTTCCAGGAGATGTAGGAGCCCATGGACCCGGGCGCCTCTCTCTCGGCGATCTCGGCGACGCGTTCGGTGCGCTGGCTGATCCGCCGGTGGGCGATGCTGCCCCGGGCGCGCAGCAGACGGGCGATCCGGCCGGGCTCGATGCGTACCTCAACACTCACAGTCGGCCTCCGGGCACTTGCAGCCTGGCAGCGCGATCGTCACGCGCTGCTCGACGCCGACGCAGCCGCCCTGCGGGCCGAGGGTCTGCTGACGGCCGAGGATGTACGGCCGGCCGCGCCGTCGTCCTCGTCCTCCGGTGGTGGCCAGACAGCAGGTGATCGCGTTGAAGACGGCGACCGCGTCGATGTGGGTGACCCGGGCCGCCGCTTCGAGGTCCTCGCACGATGGCGGGCAGCCCTCCTCGGTCGGGCCGGGCGCGCACCGCAGCAGGGTCACGACGAGTTCGACGGCCGTCGACAGGGGAGGCGTGCAGCCGCGTACGTTCTGCGGGCTGGTGTCCTCGGCGGGGAAGTTCGTCGAGGCGTACATGCGGGACAGGTTCACCGTCAGCTGCCCGCCGACGTCGCCGGTGCACGGGTCGGCGCACTCGTCCCACGCGGGCAGGCCGGGCACGAGGCAGCGCCGGCAGGTCGGGCAGCCCGGGTAGTCCTCGACCTTCGTCGCCAGATCGTCGAGGGTGGCGCAGACGCAGGCCAGGAGGTTCGAGGCGGCCTCATGGATGGCGAGCGGTAGGAGTGGCACAGCGGTTTCCCCTTCTACGGCCAGATCTGGAGGCGGGGGCGCTTGAAGTCCGGGCTGATGACGCGGCTCGGCGAGGTCTGCCGGTAGGGGTTCACGGCGGTCAGCCACATGTCGACGGCTGCGATACCGGTCCGCATCTCGGAGTAGATGACCGTCGGGTCGGCGAACTCAAGGTCGACTCCCTGCCGCGAGATCCGGCTCAGGTTCTTGTTCGTGGCGACCTTGCAGCCGCAGCCGCCCGAGCAGTCCTTGACGAGGTGGCAGACCAGTGCGCTGAACGCGGCGATCGCTGCCTCGTCGAGGGGCAGGCCGATCCGGTAGGTGACGCAGAAGGTGTTCGGGTCGCCGCACGGTGCAGCCATGTCCTGGCAGTCCGGCCAGCAGCCGCCGTCCGTACGGACGAGGAGCCCGGAGGCGTCGACGCGGTATGCGTCCGTCGGCAGCGTCTCGCCGTCGAGCTCCACCGCCAGGACGTCGTGCACCGGTCCTTCGAGGCGCACTTCGCAGAGCTCGCCGCAAGAGCAGTCGCTGGCGCACCCGCACACGCTGGCGTTGCGCCAGGCCCCGTCGCGGCCGAGGTACGGGATCCACGGCCCGGCTGTGGCCCTGCCCACGGTGAGCGGGTAGGAGTCGAGGCAGCGCTTCCGGCACGACCGCACCGTGTATGGGCAGGACGGGCCCCAGCGTCGGCCGGACAACGCCCACAGGATGAACGTGGCGACGGCCCGCTGGCGGTCGATGGTCTCCTGCTCGACGCCTTCCGGGAGTTGGCAGCAGTCGGGTTCGAACGGCCACGGCTCGCACGGGCCTATCCGCAGCATCAGCGTGGCCTCCGTACCTCGTACGGGCACGGCTGCGGGAACGCGCCGCGGATGTGCCGGCCGACGGCCCCGTTGTGGAAGCTGTCCGGCATCGTCGACAGGAATGGCGACTCCGGGTCGAACTGGGGGCCGCGCCGGGCGACCTTGACGTCCGTCATCGCCGTACCGGTGATGCCGTTGGTCACTCCGTACACGGTCCGCTTGTGGACGTCGTGGCCCTGCCCTACCTCCAGGGCGCGCAGCATGCCGTCTTTGTGGACGGGCAGCGGCACGTGCAGCTCGAAGGACGTAGGGGCCTTGTAGCCCAGGCCGACGAGGAAGGCGTGCGTTTCCCGCATCGCGGCCACGTACCCGGTGGAGCGGGAACCGTACTGGCCGAACACCTCCCGCACCGGGCCGCGGTGGAGCACCGGGAACGGAGACGGCTGCGGGGCCATGACGAAGAAGTCGTCGTTGGCCCACAGGAACGGGTCGGACACCTCCGGGTGCTCGCACGCGGCGCGCACCGCGGTGGTGGTGTTGACGTACGCGGGGAACCCGCGCTGGTGGGTGGGGATGTGGCGGGCACCGGCAGCCCACCACGGCCGGTAGCCGACGATCCACACATGCCGGTGCGGGAGGTGAGCCGTCCACGAGCGCAGCGCGAACCTGAGCTGCTCGTTTTGAGCTCCCTCCCGCACCGGAACGACGATGTCCGGCAGCTCCATTACGAGGCGAGGGACATGGAGTCGCAGGTCACCGGCGTGTAGTCACACGACGGCTCGGGCGGGGCGATGGTGGTGATGAACGTGCGCCGGTGGCAGGACGCGTCGAGCGGGGTGAGCATCGGGCCGGGGGTGCCGGCCGCGTCGAGCGGCTGCACGTCGTACGGGCCCACGCCCCAGGAGCCGCCCGCGCGGGTGGAGCCGGTGATCTGGAGGGTGACCGCCTCCGACCCGATCTCCAGGTCGCCGATGATCCCGTTGGTGACCCACGGCATCAGCCAGTACAGCCACTGGCCCTGGGCGCCGTCCGCGCACTCCTCGCCCAGCACCTCCGCCCAGAGTTCCAGGGCGAAGCCGGTGTTGCACTGGATGGAGCAGGTGTCGAAGCCGATGGGCTGCCCGTCGTAGCCGAGGTACACGGGGTTGCCGGTGAGGATCTCGATCATCTCCGGGGACACGGAGAACACGTTGAGCTCCAGGTCGAGCCCGTTGAACGTCGGGCAGCCCTTCTTGAAGCCGCAGACCTTGCCGTTCGCGGCCTTGTACTGGATGTCGTCGCCGTCGTCGGAGTTGACGTTCATGGCGAGGGAGCTGAAGCACTCGAACACGTAGCCGTTGTCGTCTCCGCAGACCGGGTTACCGCACTGGTCGACTCTGGTGATGCGCATGACGTCGGCGTTTGCAATCAGGGGGCAGGACACGCAGGGACTCCTGGGGGTTGCAGGAGTCCGGCCCTAAACCAGCGACGTTGAAAGTCTAGCCAGCCGACACCCCGGCAAGGGTTCCACGCTGCTCGAACACGCCCCTGGCCAAGTCCTCGACGGCGTCAACCCACACCTTCAGGTCGGTGCGGACCTGGTTCGCGAGGTACGCACTCCTGGCGAGCGCCGCAGCGGAAGCAGCGGCTCGGCGGTCTCCGTCGGCGTACAGGCTCGCAACGGCTTGCGCCCACGCGCGATGGTCGTCCCGGTCGATGAACGTCGCCCCGTCCCCGAGGGCCTCACGCAGGCCTGCCGTGGGATGGGCGATGACGGGGATCCCCGACGCGAGGGCCTCGACGGCCGCCATGCCGTACGACTCATACACGCTGGGCACGAACAGCACCCTCGTGTTCGCCCACACCTCGCCGCGCATGTCCGAGGTCTGCGGGATCACGCGCAGGTTCGGCAAGAGAGGCTGCGTGACCTGAATGCCGTGCGCGCCGGTCACGCCGAGGAACGGCAGCTGCGGCAGCAGCCGGGCAACGCCCCGCCACGTGTAGACGCCCTTGTCGGAACTGAGGTTGACCAGGGTCACCCGGTCGCCCGTGGCCGGCGCGCGATGCTCTTCGGGGACCACAGGCGGGTGCACGATCAGGGATGGCGTCCGGTCGACCTCCAGATAGCGGGTCGCGAGCGACGCGCGCACCCACTCGGTGTTGTAGACGATGAGGTCAGGCCCGGACTGCATCGATCGGGCCGCGTAGTCGTAGTCGGAGTGCATCAGCAGCACCGACCGCGCCCCGATCTCCTTCGCCAGGCCGACAGCGCGGTCCGCATAGTTGTGGTGCGTCACCATCACCTGCGGGCGCATCGACCTGAACAGCAACTCGGCCGCGAGTGGCCCGAGGTGGATGTAGGGGACGCCGTCCACCTCCCATGACGGCGGCGCCTCCGGCATCGAGGAGCACACCACCAGCACGCCCACGCCCGTGTTACGGAGGGCGCGCATCATCGTCTGGAGCATCGTCTCGGAACCCGCGCGCCGATACGGCACCCCGAAGTGGATCCACGCCACTACCTTGGTCCGCTCCCCTGCGAGCGGGTCGCTCGGCACCGTGACACGGGCCTCCGCCTGCCGGTGGGCAGGAAGCCGCCGGATGCACGCCTCCTCGAACTCGCCGAAGTCCGCGTCGGTGTCCGGCAACACGAGCTGCGGCGTACGCCGCAGGTTGGGCATGAGGCGCTCAGCCTGTCGGTCGCCGGCCACTGTTACGAGGACATCGGGCTGGGACGCCTGCTTGGCCCGCCACCAGTAGCCGAGAGGCCACACCTGCACGCCGTCCACCTCGCGTGGACTCTCCCGCCGACGGACGGTCGTGACGACGTGTACCTCATGCCCGGCCGCCGCCATGGCGCGAAGGTACGCAGGGGGCTCGTGCGTCGGCAGGAACGACAGGATGCGCATGGGGGCCTTTCGGGGGTCAGGGGGTGGCCGTAGGGGCGCTGCCACGGGTACCGGACGTCAGGCCCCCGAGGCGTGAGGGTCGGGCGATGCGGGACCAGCACGGCGTGGCGCGTCGCCAGCCCGGCCCTTTACGAGAGCTTCCTCCACACGAGCAGGTTCGGAGACGAGCCGCCGTTGTTCTGGATGTGGTGCTGAACGTTCGCGGTCGTCGAGGCCGCACCGTTGCCCGTGCCGCGTATGCCGCGGATCCGGAACGTCGTCGGGCCGGCCACGGTGACGAGGCCACGGCAGGTGACGTTCTCCCAGACGGAGGCGAGACCGACGAGGCCGACGTTTCCGCCCGGGTCGTCGTGGACCCACCAGCGGCTGGAGTTGGTCACGATCGCGTTCGCGTCGACGTTGAACCACTGAGCCCAGAATCGACGCGATGTGGCGGCCGGTGAAGTTCCACGTAGCGATGAACAGCAGGTCGGCCGTCAGCTCGTACGTGCCGGCCTCGGGCACGGTGATGTCGCTGTTCGGCAGAGCGAGGGGCGTGCTCTGTGCGGCGGTGGTCAGGTCGAGGCTGCCAGCGGAGCGCTGCCCCGAGGGGAGGCGCGGGGTGTACGACGCATCGGTTCCGTTCACGAGGCTCCGTCTCCCTGCGGTGCGACCCAGTGGGCGGTGATGGAGGTGCGGCCGTCCCCGTTGCTGGCGATGCTGGCGGTGGCGCCTGCCGCCGTGCCGAGGCGGTAGGCGCCGAGTTGGACGGTGTCCCCTGCGTTGAAGGAGTGCATGAACTGCCGGGAGCCGGTTGCCTGCATCTGGCCGCCTTGGTCACCGGCGCTCTGGGTGTAGTAGACCGCCAGGACTTCCGTGCCTGGCACCAGGGTGCCGTTCTTGTAGATGCCCGCGATGACGCCTGAATCGATGTTGGCCGCGCCGGGCGCCGGGAGGACCGCGACGCCCCGCACCTGGAAGTTGACCTCCCACGTGCCCGCGCGTGGGATGGTCAGCTTCGGTACCTCGGTGACGACCTCCCACGCCCGGCTCGCGCCCGTGAGGTTGTGGCCGAAGGAGAGCGTGCCGGTGTCCACCCATGCCGAGTCGACGCCGATCCGCCATATCTGCGGACAGTCGCCGTCAGCGGGGGGTGTGACGGTCAGACCGGGGTCCACCTGGATCAGCGTCTCGGGTACGAGGAGCCCGGCCGCTGTCGCATGGAGGGCGTTGCAGGGGGCGGGATCGACCGGCGCGAAGCCAGTGGTGAGGCCAGCAGTGCTCATAGGGGTTCTCCGTCTCGTCGTGTTCGCGCGTGGCTGCGGGGATGGCTCAAGGTGCTCGGGCTCAGTCGGCGATCTTCTTGAACCGGAAGTTCTGCGCCCACATGGCTTCGCCGGCCAGGGTTCCGCTGTCGACGTGCTTCAGGCCCTCGACGCGAATCGTTGTCGGGCCTGCCACCTGGTAGAGCGCCGACGCTGAGGCGGTGGCTTGGATGGTGTGCGTGACTCCTACGGCGGGCGTAGCGGAGAAGAAGACCACGGTCCGCGCGGTGAGCAGGACCATGGCGCCGGCAGTGACGTCGAAGAGCCGGGTTTGCATGTACGCGTTGTTGACGGTCCCGACCGTGATCAGACCTGCTTGGACGTCAGCGATCACTTCGTAGACGCCCGCCTCCGGAAGCGTCAACTGCGCCCCGGTCACGGCAGTCCATACGTCGAAGGCGGCCGTGTGAAGGCCCACGGATCCCGATATCTGCCCGAAGACGGGCGTGAGCCGGGCTCCGACCGTCCACGTCTCTGGGCACGCCCCATCGGCGGGCGGGGTGATGTCGATGTCGACTGACCGCCCCTGGCCGACGTTCCCGCCCGGAGCGATGGCCTCGACTTCGGTGTGCGGCACGAGCAGGCCGGCCGCGGTCGTCCTGATGGCGTTGCAGGTGGCGGGATCGACCGGGGCAATGCCCGTGACCTGGCCGGCAGTGCTCATCGGTTCTCCGTCTCGTCGTGTGCGGTGTGGTGTGGGGGGCGAGGACGGGTATCAATCGCTGTCCATATGCACGGTCTCGGTCCAGTTCACGAGGAAGTCCGAGGTCGCGGCGACGCCGTTGAAGATGAGCGAGCCGTCGAGCTGGGCGTGGCTGTCGTTGGCGACGCCCCAGGTGAGGACTGTCCCGGTCGGGACCTGGAAGTCGTCCACCCATGCCGTCGGCCCCGAGGTGGCCGTCGCGCCGGACCCGGCGGTCCGAACGCGCACGGGGCCGGTGAGCACGCGCAGCGTGAGCGTCTGCACGTTGTTCTCGTCGTCGAAGTCCGGGGAGGCCACTGCGCCGGTGTAGCGATGGAGACGCGGGCGGAGCCGCTGGGTGGGCACTGGCCGGGCGACGGGAGTGATCTCCGCAGTGCACGGGATGAGACGGTTCTGATCGGGTGCCGGGACGACCGCCCCTGACTCATCGGTCCACCGTTCCGACGTAGACCCGTCGCAGTTGACGCTCACGATGCGCCGGAAATACGTGTCCGGCACGACGCTCTGCACTGGGGCGAAAGTCAGTGTCTCCCCGGTGTCGATGTCCGTCGCGGTGAGCGTGCCGTACTCGATGCCCGTTGGCGGCAGGGCCCGGGATCGCACGAAGTAGGCGCAGGTGTCGCTCGCGACGACGGACCAGTTCCCCGCGAAGGGGTCCCACGTGTTCAGGGTCGTCGCGAAGTCGTTCAGGAATGGCACGGCGCAGTTGTCCCAGCCGTCGGTGAGAGGCTCGGGGAGCACGTTGCGCCCGTTGATCAGCCAGGACGTGATGCGCACGTTCGGCCTGCCACAGATCCCGGCGACGGTGCCGTTGATCGAGGAGGTGCCGCAAGGGGTTGCCGCCGAGTTGTCGTAGGACGCGTATCGGTACCCGGGGATCTTGAAGCACTCGACTGCGATATCGCTTGGGCAGTCGAACGTGACCGTACCGGCGGTTCCACCCATCTGGGGCTCCGTCTCATGGGGTTCGGCGGGGATGTGGGGCGGGGGCTCCCGGCTGTGCTGCTCGTCAGGCGACGCGCCGGTATCGCAGGGTGGTGCGGGCGTTGTCGTCGGAACTCAGACCGGCGTAATCCGTGGTGCCGGACGAGTTGATGTCGTGCCGAGCGGCTTCCAGGCGGATCGTCCGCGGGGAGGTGATCGCGTACTCGATGCTGATCGCGCCAGAACTGTTCCAGCCCAGGCCCGTTGCCGCCGTACCGGGATACTCGGCTATCTGCACGACGATGGCTCCGCTGTCGGGGACGACGGCCCCCGCTGAGACGTCGAACAGGCGGGCGCCGACGAAGGCGTTCTCCCCCTGCGTCATCCACCCGATGGTTCCGCGCACCACGGCGTCGAGGTGGTAGGTACCGGCGGCCGGAAGCACCAGCGAAAGCCCGGTGTCCACGAATACCCCTGAAGCGGCGGGCATGAGGTTCACAGGAGCCGGGAGGACGGCAAACCCGCTGCCTCGGATCTCGATACTGCCAGCGGTTCCGTTCATCGGTTCTCCGTCTTACGTCGCAGGTGAGGCACGCGTCGGCCTCCCGCGGGGACCACAGGAGCGGTCGCCCGCGGGAGGCTGCGGCTGCTTACGGGTTCGTGGTCCAGAGGACCTGCCACGTCGCCCCAGGCGCGGCGCCGTCGATGGTGAGCGTGCCGGTGAGCCCGGAGTCGACCGCGTCGCCGTCAACGCCCCACGTGAGCGTGGCGCCGGCCGGGACGGTGAGGGTGCCCTCGGCGGTCGTCACGGTGACCGAGCCGGAGTAGACGAGCAGGGTCACGGACTGGGTGCCCGCGTTGGCGGCCAGGTCCCAGTCGGTGTTCTGTGTGCCGTGCGGGGTCACGGTCTTCTGCGGGGTGGTGACGGGGCACTGGCCGACGGTGCCGGCCGGGGTGTAGGCGGTCGTGCCGTCCAGGGCGGTGTCCGTGACGGTGACTGTGCCGTCCTCGGCGATCGCCAGGCGGCGCAGGAACGGGGTCGCCGTGCCGTCCGCCGCGACGTCGCACAGCTCGATGACCTCGTAGTCGGTGACCGACTCGGGGCACACGCCGACCGTGCCGGTCGGGGTGTAGGCGGTCGTGCCGTCCAGGGCGGTGTCCGTGACGGTCGTGTTGCCCGAGCCGTCGACGGAGACGCGCCGCAGGAACGGCGTGACCGTCCCGTCGGCCGCGACGTCACAGAAGACCTCGTACTCGCGATCCGGGGCACTGGTCGAGATCGATCCACCGGTTCCAGACATGGGGGCTCCTCACAGGGTTGGTGAAGCAGGGCGGTTGGGAGGGGTGGTCAGGGGCGTTCGGTCCACGACACGGCGACGACGTCCCCGGCAGTGGTCGTCACGGACAGCGGGCCGGTGAGCTCGTCCGACCCGGCCGCGACGTCGGGCAGCGCGGACCAGGTGACGGACTCGCCGCCGTAGAGGCGGGAGGTCCCCGAGGCGGTCGTCACCGAGGGGCCCGCAGTGCCGGTGGAGATGACGGTCACGGTGACCGACTCGACGGTGCCGGTCGCGGCCCCGAACACGTCGAACGTGCCCGCGGTGCTGAGGACCTGCCGGTGCGTCGAAGCCGTCTGCATCGTGACCGGCTGAGTGCTCGTGCTGCCCGAGCAGACACCGACGGTGCCCGCCGGGGTGTAGGCCGTACGGCCGTCGAGCGCCAGGTCCACCGTGCTGGACAGGGTGCCGTCCTGCGCGTGCGTGAAGCGGCGGAGGAAGGCGGTGGCGGTGCCGTCGGCGGCGACGTCGCACAGGGTCACGTACTCGACGTCCGTGATCGGGTCGGTGTTGCCGGTTCCGGTGCCGCTGCTGGTGAGGATCGGCCCGCAGCATCCGCTCATAGCTGGACTCCCAGGGTGTAGGTGACGGAGAGGGTTCCGGTGTCCGCGCGGATGGTGAGCGGCCCGGTGAGCGAGGCGTCGGAGTCCCGGATGACGCTCCAGGTGGCGACCTCGCCGTCGTGCAAGGTGCTGACGCCATCTGCGGTGGTGATCGTGCCGGTGCCGCCGAACGCGGTAGCGGTGACGGCTTGCAGCGTCGGGAAGCGGTCGGCAGACCAGGTGTCGCCCGGGTTGAGCTGGGCGCGGCGGGCCTGCACACCGAACGCGGGGTCAGCGCCCTCGTCGTCTCCGGCGTCGCAGTCGACGGGCGAGACCGGCGTGTACGGAGCGCCGAGGTCGTCGGTGTAGGTGCCGATGGTGGTGACCGTGCCGGTGCAGTCGACGGCGAGGAGCTCCACGTACCCGACGTCGGGGGTGCCGTCGCCGTTGGTGTCGTCGCACCGGCACTCCTGGAGCACCGACTGCACCGGGCAGTCGGGGGTGGGCCCGCACACGCCGACGGTGCCGGTCAGGGTGTACGGCTGGCCGTCGAGGGTGTAGTCGCTGTGTCCGGTGATCTTCCCGGCCGCGTCGCGTTGGTAGTCCCGTACGAACTCGGTGACCGTGCCGTCGGCGGCGGTGTCGCACAGGACTGTCAGGTCGTGGCCCGGCGTCGCGGTCACGCTGGTGTCGCCGGCGCACGCGCCGACGGTGCCCGTGACGGTGTGCGGGGTCAGTCCGTCCAGCGCGAGGTCTTCCACGATGTGCTGTCCGGCGCCAATGGTGATCCGGCGCAGGAACGCCCCGGAGGCGTCGCACAGCATGTACGTCTGTGTCTCGACGCACCCGTACTCGCAGTCCACGGGCGAGACGGGCCCATACGGCTGCGAGGGGTCGCCCTGGTAGGTCAGGATCAGCTCGGTCGTGCCGTCGGCGTGGACGCACCACAGCTCGTTGTACGTCGTGTCGGCCTTGCCGTCGCCGTCGGTGTCGTCGCAGCGCTGCACGCAGATGGTGTCGACACAGCTCGTCGTGTCCGGGCTGTCCCCGCAGACCCGGACCGTGCCCACGATGGTGTGCGGGGTGAGCCCGTCCAGTTCGAGGTTCTCGACGATGTGCTGGCCGGCGCCGATGGTGATGCGGCGCAGGAAGCCGCCGCTGTCGTCGCACAGCACGTACGTCTGCGTCTCGACGCACCTGTACTCGCAGTCCACGGGCGAGACGGGCCCGTACGGCTGCGAGGGGTCGCCCTGGTAGGTGAGGACGAGTTCCGTGCTGCCGTCGAGGCGGACGCACCACAGCTCGTTGTACGTCGTGTCGGCCTTGCCGTCCCCGTCGACGTCGTCACACCGCTGGACGCAGATGGTGTCGGCACAGCCCGTGTCGCAGGGGCCTGCGTCGGCCGGGGACGCGCCCGGGGTGAAGACGCCGGTGGCTGGGTCGATCCAGCCGACGACTTCCGGGTCCTGCGCTGTCTCACCGCACTCGACGCACCCGGACCGGACGACGAGGAGGATCGTGCTGCCGTCCTCGCGGCACAGGGCTGCCGAGGCGATCGAGGGCGCGCAGCACGTGGTGACGTTGACCTCAACCGGGGTGCTGTCGCCTCCGGGTGCGCACGGAATGGGCTCAACGGCCATCGGTCATGCCTCCGGGTGTGCCTGGCGGCGGTGGGTGTCCCTGCCGCGCGGAGTGCCGAAGGGGCGCCCGCAGACGTCGCAGGTGATGGCCGCGCCCTCCCCCTCCAAGGGCGCGGCCCCGGCCGGCTGCTCGTGGTTGGTGGCCGCGAGGTCGGCGGCGACCAGGACGGCCGTCATCGCGGCGTCCGCAGTTGCCGGGCTCGTGGTGGCCAACTGCCGTTCCTGCTCAGGCAGGGGGACCGCGCCCGGCGGGTACGCGAAGTCGGGTACGGGCGGCAGGGGCTCGCCGGGGATGGTCGTGAGCGGCTCCGGTGTCTCGTCCCCGGCCGGGGAGACGTACGGGTGTCCGTCAACAACCGAGCCGACGAGGAGCCGTTCCGGCATGTGCGTGAACAGCTGCGGGGGCACCGCGAATTCGGACGTGGAGCAGGTCCGGACCTTCGGGGTCTGAGCGACCGCCCAGCGAGCGAAGTCGACGCGGAGGTCCCGCACCGGCTGAACCTTGATCGTGTTCACGGGCACAGCACCACCCGGATCGCTGCGGCCTCGCAGCAGGCGACCTCGACGACGAACGACCGCTCGGCCAGCACGAAGCGGTCGTTGGTCGTGATGCGGAAGCTCTCGGCGTCGGTGTCCGGGACGACGACGGGGGCTTCGCGGCGGACCCGTATCGGGCCGGTGATGTAGAGCCAGGCTTCACCGGCGGGGGCCTGGGTGCAGTCGGGCGGGCCGACGTTCACGGCGTAGCCGCTGCCTATGACCACGCAGTTGCCCATGAGGGTGCGCGGGACGCCGTCCTCCAGGTGGACGACGTTGCAGCAGCCCAGCAGCGCGGCGGCTCCGGCGGGGACGTGCAGGATGCCCTGTCCGCCGTACGTCTCAGCGAGCCACCCTTCGAGTGCGGCGACGCCCTGGGCGATGGACACGGCGCCGGCCGCGGGGGTGAGGTCGGAGGCCATGGGACACAGCACGTCCCGGGCGAACCATTCCTCCAGGGCGCGCTGTTCGCCCATGCGGAGGGTTTCGCGGGCGTGCTGGACGGCCTCCTCGTACGGCCAGCCGATGGTGCCGCAGGTGGCCCCGGCGTAGATCGTGATCGGCGAGGCGGAGCATACGCCGGGCCGTTCGAAGATCTTGCTGGTCGGGCCGGGGGTGGTGCTGTCCTCGGGGCACCAGTCCCAGTCGTGTGCGGCGGCGCACGAGAGCGGCATCCATTCGGTGCCGAGGAGTTCGTGGACGTCCTCTACGTCGATGATGTCGACGCAGCCGCCGAGGATGCCGTGCGGCAACGGCGTACCGGGGATGGCCTCAACGCGCCGAGCGAGTCCGGCTGCTGGCATCTGCCTCACCTCCTCTCATCCGGGCAGCCCCGGCCGGGCAGTGGGCCAGGGCTACGCGTCGGGTGAAGGGGGTCAGCTGCTGCCTGCGGCGCAGACGAGTTCCAGCTGCGCGCCGGTGGCGCCGTCCGGGCAGACCGGGACGGTGACGATGCGGGTGTCCACGGAGCGGTCGACCAGTGCGACGCACTCCTCCGCGAAGAGGGCGGTGTAGTCGTTGGTCACGAACTTCGTTGAATCGTGAACCACACCGAGGTTGACTTCCTCGCCGCGCCCGATCTGGAGGGAGCCCGACGGGTAGACGAGGAACTGGACCGTGGCCGGCCACTCGGTGGCCGCGTTGGCGCCGCCGATGTCCGCCGGGACGGCCGGGGACAGGCCGCGAGCGAACTGCACCCGCACACCGAGCGTCGAGAACACGTCCTGAATGCAGGTCGGGGACAGGTCGCAGATGTTGACGCCGTTCTGGCGGGCCAGGTCACCCAGGAACAGGTTGCGGCTCCACCACGGGAACACGACCTCCAGCGCGACCGTGTCACACAGGCTGTGCCGCTCGATCATGTCCGCAGCCTGGAGCGCCACGGCGTTGTAGATCGCCGACAGGGCGCCGAAGCTCGGCGCGAGCACGACCGGAGTCGCGGTGTTGAGGGCCTGCTGGAACAGGACCTGCTTGAGGCGGATCTCGTGCGCCACCATGCTGTTACGCAGGTACCAGGCCACCAGCTCCGGGAAGTGCCGCTGAGTCAGGATGCCTGCCTCCAGGCAGACACCGACGGCGTCACAGCGGACCTCCACCGGGTCCGGGCAGGGGATCTTGAAGCACGGCTTCGTCGCACCGGAGATGTCGTCTGCTTCGGTGTGGACCCACGTGAGGCTGCCGACGTCCAGGGACAGCGGCTTGTAGTAGCGCAGGCCACCGCGCGCGAGCTGGATCTCCGGGGCGTCCCACAGCATGTCCGGGCAGGCCACGCCGGTGATGTCGTACAGCGTCTCCGAGGGCGCACACCAGCCACCGGAGGCGACGAGGTCACCCTGCGGGAGCCGCCCCTGGTTCTGCGCGGCGATCGCCACCGTGGTGCCCTCCGGCGCACTGCTGGAGTCGGTGACGATCAGCTCCTGCTGGAACGGGTGCCGGTAGCTGATGACCTGGCCCGTGCCGCCGCCGGCCGTCTTGAGGGCGTTGGCGCGGCTGATGATGCCGGTGACGACCTGCCCGAAGTCGAGCGGGGCGCCCGGGGTGTAGCCGGGGACGTCCACGGCCGCGGTGATGTGCGTGCCCGGGGCGGGCGGCTCGGGCAGGACGCGCGGCTGGGAGGCGCGCACCGAGGCCAGGTTGAGAACCGGCCGCTTCACCAGCGTCGAGGACGCGGATACCTGCGGCTCGGGCTGCGGGACGGTCTCCGGCTCGGCCGCCGCAGTCTCCTGCGCCGGGGGCTCTTCCACCTCGGGGGCCGTCGCGGACGGGTCGTCGCCACGAACCTGCGCGGCGAGCTGCTCGATCTCCGCTGCGGCCTGCTTGGCGGCGTCGATGCGGTCCTGCTGCTCCTTGCGCATGGACTCGACGCCGGAGGCCAGGGAGCGCAGGTCCTCGATGTCGGTGGGGGTGACGAGGCTGGACTTGGCCTTGGCGTCGAAGGCCTGGACGGCGCCGGCAAGGGCGTCGGCAAGCTGCTCGTCGTCCAGGGCGCTGAAGTCGTCTGGGAGCTCGAACGGCTCGGGCATGAACGGGACTCCTGATGCTTCGCAGGAGTCCGGCCCTAAACCAGCGACTGAAAAAGCATCCTAGCTGCACAAGCGGCTGACACCGAGCTGTTGACCGACCTAGAGCTAGCGACACGCCGGGAGTGAGTGCATCCCTTAGTCATCCTCAGCGTCCGGGATCGCGTCGAGCAGGAAGTGAGCGTCCTCCTCAACCGACCCCCCGCCCATAGCCACATCCATTTTGACGGCGTACAACTCGGGCAGCTTGAGGAATTCCAGCTGCTCTCGCGTGTACGGTCCATCGATCTCACCGAACGCCTCCAGCAGCCTGGCAGAGTACTGCGCCACCTCGACCTCTGCCGCACGCTTGTCGCACAGGGCTTGCACCATCTGCTCGATGATCGGCAAGTCCTCTTCGCGAACGCCTTCCAGCATCGCGAGGAGCGACCGCAGGTGCTCGGGCACGTTGTCGTCCGGCCGCACCCCGCACCACTGCTCAGCAACCATTTCCGCAACCCGGCGCTCTGGCACCTGAAGGGCCTTGGCCAAGTGCGGGTACAACTTGGGTTCCGGAGGAATTTCGATCTCCTCCCACCGCATCTTGTTCCACCAGGTCACCGACCGCTCGAAGCCGCAGTCGGCAGCCATCTCCTGGTACGTCTTGCCCGCCTTGGTGTTGAGCCTGGCCACCCGCCGGCTGAATACGTTGCCCACGACAAGAGCATCATCTAAAAAATACAAGCTGTCAACTCTCGATTATGAATCGCTGTCGCGCCGCCGTTGAGCCCCAGGCCCGCGGCCGTCGGGGCCGTTAGCCGACGGACGACAAGATCACAGCCTGAGTCCAGAAAAGAGCATCAAGGACAGTCAACTGTCCAGCGTGTGGGTTCGGACCCCGACGCCCGACCCCTTCGCATCAAGTGCGGCCCCTGAACAGCAGGTTGGTGTTTCCACCCGAACGGTACGAAAATCATCGGCCATGTCGGAAACAGTGTGGGTCGCGATCGGATCCCTGGGCACCGCCGCCGCCTTCTGCGTGATCGCCTACCAGTCGGCCCTGATGCGTAAGACCGTCAAGGTCTCGCAGGACGCGCTCCAAGTGGCACAGAACGCGCTCGTCGCCTCCGAAACGGTGGCGATCGACGCAGCCCGTACACGCCTGGACGCCGAGGCGCCCGTGGTGAACGTACGGTTCACCGAGGTTGAGTGGCCGCCGTACGCCTGGACGCCTTCCGGGATGCCTGTCGGCCACTGGCCCAACGGCCACGAATGGCACTTCCCGGAGAAGGAGAACGACCGCATCGTTCTCCAGGCCCGCGTCGTGGTCGAGAACCAAGGAGACCGCTACGTCAACGTCGAGTACGACGGTGACCTCGTCAAGGAAGTCGAACGCCGCGACCGGCCCGCGACCCCTCACGCCCTGTGGCCGCGCTCGGGGAATGGCGTGAACTCGAACCTGTTCCTTCAGAAGGAATTCACGATCAAGGAGCTGTCCGAGAACTACGAGGCCCGCCAGGCGGGACGCCAGCTCCCCCACCGTGTGACAGGCACCATCACCGTGCACGACAGCCGTGACAACGGCGTCACCGACACGTGGGAGCTCGAGCTGACCGGGTGCCCGGTCCGGCCCATCGAGAGCCGTGCGGGCATCTGGGTCATCGACACAGACACCGGTTCCGATGCCTGGGAGTACGTGTCACACCCGCCGTACGAGCGTACGTACTGGATTTCGCGGCGGCGCGGGCATCGGCTTCCCGACCCGGCGTACGACCTCGGAAACGGGAGCAGCAACCCGAGCCTGCCGCCTTCGTCGCCCCCGCAGCTGCCGTAGGTGACGCAGGCACGGGCGGCCGACCTTGGCCGGCCGCCCGTGCAGTGGCTCACGCCTCCGCAGGTGCGATGTCGGTGGCGCCGAGCGGACGTACAACGCTTCCGGGGTAGTTCCCCGATACCTTGTCTGCGAGGGGCTTGTTGCTGGTCGTGAAGGCGACGCGACCCTTCCCGCCGTCCAGAACGACCTCATAGGTCATCCTGCTCGGGCGGGCGGCGTTCTGTATGCCGATGGTCCGCTTGCGGTTGCCGCCGCAGCCACATCCCACAGGAGCCTCCTTCTACTTCTTGGCGACTTCGCGGACGGTGCGGCCCTCGCCGCGCGCGGCCATGGCGTCCGCCGTGGTCTTGTACGGGGTGGGCCCGAAGACGCGCTTGCCTCCGGCGTCGACGACCTCGTACTGCGTCTTGTTCTTCTGGCAGGCGCACGGCATGGTCAGTTCCCTTCTTGCTGCGGGGCAGCGCTTGCGGCGAGCTCGGCGCGGACGGGCGCGAGCCGGGCGGTGAGTTCGGCGAGTTCGGCCCGTGCGGCGGCGGTGCGCGCCTCTTCGCGGGCCTTGAGGGCGTCGGCGAACTGGTCGAGGAATCCGGGCTCCAGGAGTGCGGCGGTCACCTGGTCGACGACGCTGGCGGCCGGGGCCACGCCGGCGCTGCGGACGTGTTCGGGCTCGGGTTCGCCGGCCGGGGGCTCGCTGGCGGTGACGGTGACCTCGTCGATGGCGGCTGCGGCGGCGGTGAGCGCGAGGTTCGACCGGTCGATGACCGCGGCGGCGGTGAGCGGGGAAGAGTGCCCGGGTACCGGCACGGAGAGCACGGCGCGGAGCTGCCAGCGCCCGTCGGAGCCCTGCGTCATGTGATACGAGGGCTGGCACGCCTGGAACACGGTGCGGTCCCAGGGGGACAGCCAGGGCGCGGCGGCACCGGAGAACCAGAGGCCGCCTTCGTTCATGCCGACCGTGACCACGGCGGCGACGGTGCGGGTGTCGTCGAACTGGCAGACCGACGTTTCGCACTCGTAGCCGTCGCGGTGGTGGCCGACGTTCATCGTCATCGCGCCCGCGCGAACCTCGCTGCCGTCGTCGAGACGGAACCTGCTCCGAAGGAAGTGGGACAGGTCCAGGCCGCGCTTGGCGAGCTTGTCGATGGTGACCTTCCGGCCGTGCGCGGCGTGCGGTACACCGCGCTGCGCCACCCAGCCGTAGGCGCGGCCGTCGACGATGTGGACGCCGCCGCTGCCCGGGGGCAGTTCCTCGGGGGTGGGCTCACGGAACCATGCGGCGGGCATCGGCTTCTCGGACTGCATCACCTGCCAGGCGGAGGCGACGAGTTCGGCGCCGCGCTCGTCGTACAGGGCGTCGAGGGCGGCGGCGGCCGTCGCCTCGTCCGACCAGGGCGGCGCGGCGATCTCGCCCTCGGGGAGGGTGGACGCGCCGACGTACAGGCCTCGGGCGATCCGTACGACGCTGCCCGCCTCCAGGGCGCGGCTGAGGTGGGTGTGGACCTGGTCGAGGCTCATGCCGAGCTTCTGGGACAGGTGGCGCGGGCCGACCGGCGTCGGTGAGGTGCGCACATAGGTGACGACCCGCTCATGGCCGTCGCCCGAGGACGCCACCACCACGGGGGCGGACGCGGTCTGCTCGTCGGGCGGGTCGAGGACGATGCGGGCCTTGTCGTAGGCGGGCATCGACACGAGTGTCGCGCCGCGCAGCCGGGCCCGGGTGATCCGTACGAGGTAGTCGCCGGACTTCTCCTCGTGGAAGACGACGCCCTCGCCGGGATCGGAGTCGCCGGCGGCCGCGCTGATCTGGTCGGCGAAGACGCGGCGGGCGGTCGCGGCGGAGATCCGGCCGCCGGGGCTGGTGAACAGCATCACCGAGCGGGCACTGTGTGCCATCTCCACGCCGGAGGCGGTCCACTCGGCGCGGCTGCGGCCGGTGATCATCCACGTGCCGTCGTCGAGGCGCATGACGCTGGCGGACGCGAACGACGCCTCCAGGAACGGGACGTCGGGTTCCTCGTCGGGGCTGGCGGTGGTGTCGACGAGCTGCACGTCGACGTCGTCCAGGTCGACGGACACGCCGAGCGGTGCTTCCTGTTCGAGGAGCAGGCAGGCGTCGTAGCCTGCGGGCTGCGTCAGGTACAGGACGCCGCTGCCGGTGATGCGGTTGCCTTCCCGGCCGAGGCCCCGGATGGCGCCTGCGAGTTCGGCGCCGTGGTGGCCCTCCCCCATGGCTTCGGCGTACTGGAGCGGCCACGGCCCGGAGCCGTCCCAGTAGAGGGCGCTGGGCGCGAACACGCGGCCGTCGCCGGTCTGCTCGTTCTCGAAGGCGAGCGCGGCACGGTCGGGGGTGGACCAGGTTCGGACGGGCGGCGGCGGTGGCGCTTCCTCCGCCTGCGTGGGTGTGGCCATGGGGGGCTCCTCCTCTACGGGGCCGAGCGGGATGTTGTGGTGGTCGCCGGCGAACGCGACGCGGATGCGGTCGAAGGTGATCGCGCCGAGCCGCTCACACATCGGGTCGAACGGCCACGTGTCGGCGGCGTAGGCGCCGGTGACGTGGGCGACCCAGGGAGAGTGCTGGGCGGGCGTGTCGGGGCGGTCGTGGGTGTCCTCCAGCGCCCAGAAGGCCAGGGAGCGGGCGTCGAGGAGGCCGGGCCCGTCGGCGTCGCGGTCGTCGCCGACAGGCCACACCCAGGCCGGGTTCTCGGAGTCGGGGTTCCAGTGGTTCACGCCGAACGCGCGGGCGGTGATGGGTCCGGGCAGTTCGGCGGCGCGGGCGCGGACGTTGGCGACGAGCTCCTGGCGCTGGTCTTCTGTCCACTGGGCGGCCTCGTCGCCGAGGAACCACAGCGTGCAGTGCAGCTCGCCGGGTTCCTCGCCGTCCGGGAGGGCAAGGAACCGTGCGTCTTCGTCGCGCGGCAGAAGCGCGATCATGCCGCCCATGAGGTGACTCCCATCCGCTGCGGCCGTCTCTTCCTGGGATTCGAAGACCTCAGAGCGCGGTCCTCCTTTCGATTCGTAGGCTGCCGCCTGCTGTTCGGGCGCCAAGCGCAGGACGCACCGGCAGTTGACGGTGAGCTCGGGCGGCGCAGCCGGGTCGCCGGGGTAGGCCATGGCCACACCGGCGACCGTGAACGCCTCGTTGAGGAGCCGGAGCTGCCCGTCGACGTCGTCATGGGCGTCACGCACCCGTGTGTCGCGGCGGGTCTGCCACTGCTTTACGAGCGGGCGGCCCTCGCCGGTGAGGTCTTCGGCGGCGGCCAGGGTGGCGGCGTTCCACGCCCGGGTGGACTCGGTGCGGGCGATGCGTTCCTCGCGGGTCTCGCCGAGCTGGACACCGTCCTGGGAGAACAGGACGCGCAGCCGGGCGCGGAGCTGGGCGATGTCCTCGCCCGCGTCGAGGCCTGCCGCGAGCTCGGCGACGGCGGCCTGGGTGAGCCGGTCCCCGACCGCGCGCAGCAGGTGCTCGGTGTCGGTGACGTACGAGCCGAGCGAGGCGGGCAGGTCTTCCCCGTGGTCGTGGCGGCCGGGGAGGTCGTCCCAGCCGTCGGGGAATTCGGCGTCCACGTCGCCAGCGGCCTGGCCGGCGGCGGTCTCGGCGACGCCGAGGAGACGGCGCACGATGCGGGGCACACGCTGCGTCCACATGCGGCCGATGCGGGCGAGGGAGAACCGGGCGGCGACGATCTCTGTCGCGTCGGCGAGTTCGCCCGCTATCTCTGCGGCGACGTCGTCCAGGACGGCGCGCATCTCTTCGGCGACGGTCTGTTCGGCCGCGGTGAGCGCGTCGAGCGGGTCAGCCACGGTTCACCTCCGGGTCGTCGGGGTCGTCGCAGATCTCGCAGACGGCGACGGTGGTCACGTAGGTCACGCCGGTCGGGAAGAGCGCGTGCACGTCGACGGCGAGGCCTGTGTTCGCCTTGCAGCCGGGGCACCACTTGTGCCGGGGCTGGCTGGTGGCCACGGCGACGGTGAGGCGCGCTTCCCGGCTGGTCACGCGGCCTCTGCGATGCACGGGGCGCGCAGCACGCGCGCGGTGTCCTCGTACGTGTGCGGGTGCCGGGCGGCGATCAGGGCCCGCGCGTAGTCGTCGAGGATCCCGGTGAGGCATTCCGGGTTGAGGCCGTAGCGGCGGGCGATCTCGGGGACGCGGGCCCAGGCGCCGTCGAGGAGGTGCCAGGCGTCGATCATGTCCTGCTCGACGGGGAACACGGTATGGAGCTCGGCGGGCACGATCTCGCGGGCGCGGGCACGCTCGGAGCGGGGGCAGGCGGGCTTGTTCCGCAGCCGTTCACCAGCGGCTTGGAGGGCGGCCCAGATCAGGCCGTCGACGGCCGCGAGGACGCGTTCCGGCAGGGCGGCAGAGGCGGGCAGGGTGTCGGGGATGCTGGTCGTCTCGCTTACGGGCAGGGTCGTCACGTTGCTCGGCGTCTCCTCGTCTTCGGTGGCGGCCTGGTCCGCGGTGTTCTGGGCTTTCTCGGCCGCTGTGGGGGCGTCGGACTCGTCGAAGCCGGTCTCGCGACGGGCGGCGGCACCAGAGATCAGGCCGGCCTGGTACGCCTCAAGGGCGGTCTGGGCGCGGTTGGCCTGGACGCGGAGCTGGCTGGTGTCGTACCAGACGAGCCACTCGTCGGCGTCTTCCACGCCTTCGTCCTCCAGGAGGGGGCGCAGCCACTGGGTGGTGAGCGCGTACGCAACGAGCGCGAGACGCGGTTCCACACCGAGGCGTACCGCTTCGGCGGAGATCGCCCACGCCGACCAGTGGTTCGCGTCCGACAGGCCGAGGAGGATCTCGGCCGGGACTTCGAGACCGTTCGCGAAGCGGCGGATCGCCTCGTCGCGGAGCTTCAGCGCGAGCTCGTCGAAGTTCGACTCGAACGACAGCCACTTGATGTCGCTGATCACGTCGGCGGGAACTTCGAGGATGATCGGCACTGTCGCCGCCGCGGAGTCCGGTTCGCGGATGGCGGTGGAGGAGACCTCGAGGAACACTTCCAGCAGATCATCCTCAGCGTCACCGGCCGTGCCGGGCGCGGTCGGGAACCTCGTGCCCTTGGGGACGAGGAGCACGCCACGGCCGGTGATGCGGGAACGGGCGATGGCGGCGACGGCCGCGTTGAGCAGCTGGAGTTCTTCCAGCAGGACGAGGCTGGAGCGGACCGGGCTGTCGGCTTCGATGTGCCGGTCGGGGGACGGCTTCCACACGCGTATCGCGATCGGCGCCATGGGGTCCGCGGGGGCGTCCGGGTCGTACGGCGGGATCGGTATGTCTTCGCCGTCGATCTCGGCGGTCAGCTTCCCGCCGCCCTGCTGCTTCACCTCGCGGGTGGACAGGACCCGCCAGTCGTAGCCGTCGACGGTGTTCGTCTTGTCGGCGGTGGGCCGGACGACGATCCAGCCCTCGCCGGCGACGACCAGGTGCGGGCCGAAGTCGCCGAGGAGGTTGGACTGCCCATCGGGGCCGCCTGCGATCTCGCGGACGATCTCGGCCGCGGGGTGGTTGTCGGGGGCGCGTTCGATCGTGCCGTCGTCGGCGCGCCGCCCGGCGTACAGGGTGGCGCCGCCCATGGCGTTGCCGACCCACGTCCCGGCGAACCGCACTTCGGGGACTTCCTTGAAGAACCGCCACGCCTCTTGCTGCCACGAGCTGTCGGTGCGGCTGGCCCTGCTGTTGGTGGTCTTGACGCTGTAGCGGGAGGCGGCTGCGGTGAGCTGGCGGGCCACAGGTCACCCGCTGTACGTGTCGTCGCGGCGGTTAAGGAGAGCCTGCACGCCGGCCACCGCGAACCACTCGATGCCGTGGACGATCCACGGGGCGGCGCCCCAGCTGTCGGTGGCGAGGAGGTACACGAGAAGCGTCACGCCGGACAGCCACCAGCCGAGGCAGTAGATGCAGCTGATCAGCTGGATCAGGAAGGCACGCGCTTTGGAGTCGAGGTTGTTCGCCTGCCAGGCGGCGAGGCGCTCCCGGGCGGGGTCGAGGATCGAGTCATGGACGCCGAGCTGGGTCGCCCGATACGCGGCGACACCGAGCACTGCGAGCACGGGCAGAGAGATCACAGGCCGCCTCCATCAAGATCCCCAGGTCAGGAACGGCGGCAAGGATACTGCGCGCGCACTGACGCAAAGTGCGCGCACAGTACATGTGTGGTCGTGTTGCCAGAGCAGGGCGATCGCCTCGATGCCGTCGGCGTCTTCCGGGTCCTCGGCTGTGAAGCCCAGTTGCCGGGCCGGGATCGGCAACTCCAGGCTGGCCTAGCTTGGCGCGCGAGCTGCCCCTCGGGGTCGCGTTGGTGTGGAACGTCACCTGGCGGGACACCCTGCGTTCCGGTGCTGCGGACGGCGGCAGCGATAGGGCAACACGGATAGGCGGTTCATCCGGTTGGGGCCGCTGAGCACTGCGTTCCTGCCGTGCGAGCTGCCGCGCGTCCTGTTCATCGACGGGTTAGACAAGGGCGACGTCGACCTGCGCAATGACCTGCGTGATGACCTGCACGAAGACTGCCCAGTTCGCTGGCCGCGAACGCGATCAAGCGATCGTTCTGGGCAACTCACCAGGCTGCCCAGCGGCTGCCCTCCAATGCAAACGCGAGGAACGATCAGTTGGCAGGTGAAATCCGTCCTGCCGCACCGTCCAAGTCGGCGCTCAGCCTCCCCGGTTGTCGGCGTCACCAGACACAATGTCCATGGCGGCCTTTCGGTGCCGCCGCCAACACGGCGGCGGCCCCCTGCTCGCAACAGGAGGCCACCGATTTCGACAGCAAGAACCGCCAACCCAAGGAGGCCAGAATTCCTACCGACAACGAGCCTACGGGCTCCCACTGTCAAAGCAACCCTGACCAGCACCTTGAGGGGCCCCCGCTCGGCGAGAAGCCGCAGACCAGGCTGATCCCCTCCCGGATGCGGGCGCGTCGGCTGCTGGACACCGCGAGCGACGAACTCGTGCGCCTTGCCGTGAAGGCGTCCGCGACCGGCGTGTACCTGTGGTTCGTCCACTGGATCGAGCGCCGCTGAACTGGCCCGCCTGGGAGTGCCCGAGGTGCTCCCAGGCGGTCATCCCTGCCAGGGAAGCTGCGAGATGGGCTACGTCGCTGACGACGAGGTCGACATCTTTCCGCTTCTCCAGTTCGAGGTCGTCAAGGACAACTACGTCGGGAACGACTGAACGCCTGCGCGGACGGCGACGCGGGCAGCATGCGAAACCGGGTGCCGGCGATCACAGAGCCTGAAACCCTGACCACACCACCCAGCCATGCGTGAGACGGAGCCGCTCGCCTTGATCATCCTGGACACGAACATCTTGACGAAGTCCGGCATCAACAGCGCCACCACGGATCTGGTCAAGATCATCAGGGCGTCCGGGATCGAGCGCGTGGCCGTGCCGTGGGTGGTGCTGGAGGAGTTGACGGCACATCGGGCGGTGCCGTACCGCCGGAAGTACGAGGTGGCTGAAGCGGCCCTGCGCAGCCTCACGGAAGGAACGCCATGGCCGATCAGCGTGCCGCTGCCGCAGATGGATCTACAGCGTTTCCAGGACGAGTGGCGTGAGAAGTGGCTCGGCGTAGTCGATGTCGTCCCGACGAGCGAGGCCGCGCTCAAGCAGGCATTGATCCGGGAGGCGAACCTCCTGCCGCCGTGCAAGCAGGTCACCGTCAACGAGGGCGGCGACACGGCGAAGATCGGCGGGCGGGACGCCGCGATCTGGCTCACGGCCGTCGAGTACGCGCGGGAGAACCCTGACGAGACGGTCTACTTCGTCAGCAAGAACACGTCGGACTTCGGCGACGGGGCTGCCTTCCCGTACCCGATGAACGAGGATCTCGCCGACATCGAGGATCGGTTCGTGCTCCTCACCACCTGGCACGCCCTCGTGGAGAAGTTCGCACAGCAGACCGACGACGTCGACGAGGCCGCGGTGCGTTCGATCCTCCAGGCACCGGAAAGCCTCAGCGCGATCGAGGCTGAGGTCATTCGTCTGATGCTCGTGCCGCCGGGCCTAGAAGGGCCGGGCTTCGAGGGCACGATGGGCTTCTTCGTCGAGGGCGAGGGCACGCTGCTTGATACCGACACCGTGCGGGTGCTGGGCTGGGCTGTACCCCCGTTCGTCACATTCGATCAAGCAACCGATCTGAAGGCCTACCGCATCGGGGATCATGTCTGGTGCATGGCTACCGTGCGGTGGGTCCTGAGCGGGCCCGCCGCCCTGAGAGACACCCTCCGAATTCAGGGCATCGGGTGCGTGTGGGAGACCCGCGTCCTCATGAGCACGACGAACGCTGACGCCCGGCTCACTGTCCTGCGAAGTCAGGGCACTCGCGCGCTGTCCGCGGGACAGTTCTCCGTGCTGTCCCCAGAACTCGCTGAATACACCAACCTCATCAGCCACGAGCGCAGGTGGATGGAAGTTCAACGCCTCCAGCTCTCTGGCCGCCGCACTGTGGAGAGGCTCATCGCGGAAGGCCGTCTGGACGTCCCTCTTCCTCCCCTGCGCTGAGCCTGGCCGGGTCGGAGTTGTCGCCCTGGCGCGGCCGTTCCCCTGCTCACTAGCCGATCTTGCGCCCGTACGCGACGCTGCCTCGCCGGGTCGGCCGCCCATCTGCGACGCCGTGGGGCGCAAGGCGTGGAGGATGGAGGGCCGCGGCTCTCCAGGAGCTCCAGCACAAGCAGCAGGCTCCCGTGCTCCGCTAGGAATCGGGAGCCTGCCATGCGTCTGCCTAGTCCTCGCCGGTCGGGGCTCCCTCGGCCAGCTCAATCCCTCGAACTCGCTGGAGCCAGCGAACAAGAGCGAACATCGCCACACCGCAACCGCCGACCCAGCCCCACCCTTCCGTGAGGAGGGTGTGAAGTCCATCGTGCTTCGCGATGTAGAGCACGAGCAGGGCAGGCGGCACTCCAATGAACGCTTCCCGGCGGTTCCGCGTGGCCAGCATCCAGTCGACGGGACGCCACAGGTGGCCAAGGGCATCTCGGAGAAAGAATCGGACAGCGGCCACGAGGAACCCAAGCGCATACCGTCTCTGCTGCCAGGCCGTGAGGGAGCCACCGTCCTCAGACTGGCCCTGAAGGTCGGCCAGCCAGGCAGCGCGCATGTCGCGGCGGTCGCCGGCGATCCTGGCTGCCAGGGAGGTCCATCGTTCTGCTCGCGGTTCTCGACGTGGCCGCTCACGAACCAGGTGACCGCGGCGATACCGATAGCCGGGCGGCGCGTCCTCACGACTCGGCCCGGCTTGCGCCTCTACGAAGATGTTCTTGAGGCGCCTCTGAACGTCGACTTCGGCCTTGCACTTCGCGCATGTCGCGATGTGCGCGAGTACGCGATCTCGGGTGTCTGCCCCGAGTTCTCCGTCAACCAGCTTGCTCAGGCGTTCACCGAGGTGGCCGTCACCACCGTCTTCAGGCAGCGGGTGCGCATAACTTCCCGACGTCGTCACGCTGCACCACCCGTCGGACGGAGGCTGAACCGGGCACGGCGCGCGGCGCGGGCTTCCAGCGCCTCCAGCGCCTGGGCGCGCCCAGAGCCCGTGAACTCGTAGAACCGTCGGGCTGGGCGCCCGGGATGAGCCTCGCTTTCGTCCCAGCTCCTGAGCCAGCCGCGCTCAAGGAGACGGTCGAGAATCGGGTAGACGGTGCCGGGGCCGAGGTCGGCGTTGCGGCAGATACTCAGACCCCACGCAGGAGCGTCGGGCTTCGCATCGAGGAGCACCTCCAAGACCGCCATGGTCGGCTTGGTGAGCCTGATACTGGTCATGCCTCCAATGAAAGCATGTATCGAGTACGAGCAACAAGCGGGTATCAACTAGCCGATCCTGCGCCCGTACACCGACGCCGCGCCACCCGCCCGGCCACTGGGCTGTGGCGCCGTCGGGAGCGGGGCGTGGACGATGGCGCCCTGGTTCGCCTCCGGGATCAGGCCGTACACGAGGATGCAAGAGGCGTCAATCCGGCCCGGCGAGTCCGGGTCGGTGGACTGCCACGTCGACCACTCGCGTTCCATGTCCGGGAACAAGCCCCGGAAGCGGACCTTGTCCTGAACCATCTGCTGGGCGATCGGCTCCGCGCGGAGCAGCTTGCCTTGCTTCGCGCGTACGGGGGCGATGGCCGGCATCAGCTTGTTCTTCGGTATCTCCCCGTCGTTCTGGAGCTTCTCCCACGACGTCTGGATGGCGAGGACGCACATGTCGCGGCCGAAGTTCCATTCGACGTACATGATCGCCGCGTTCGTTCGGTGCGCCAGGCGGCACGCCGCGGTGGACCACTCAGCCGACGACATGGCGGCGGAGACGTCGTCGGTGATCCATACGCGGCCGTCGTCGCCGAGGAAGCCGCCGATGACGCCGGCAACGTCCCGGCCGCCACCCGAGGGGTCGATGGCGACGGCGATCTTCTGCGGCTCCACGGGGGTGGTGGTGTCCCGCAGCAGGCGCAGCAGTTCCTCCGACACGAGCGCTCCTTCTGCAGGCTGCGGGTCGCCCTGGTAGAGGGCGTGCCAGTCCCGGACGATCGACGTCGCCTTCTTCTGCACCCACCACGCCTTCAACCGGGCGACGGCGCGGGTAGGGATCTTCGGGTGGGGCAGCGGCTCGCCACGTTCGCGGCCGAGCGGATCGTCACCGAACTTGGGGTCGGCGACCGCGGGGAGGTGGATCACCTTCCACCGGCCGCCGTCCTCGATCCGGCCCTCTTCCTGGATACGGCGGCCCGCGAAGTCGTCCGGGTGCCAGCGCGTCTGGATCGCCACCACGGCACTGCGGTCGGGCTGGAGGCGGGACAGGGCGGCCGACGAGTACCAGTCGTGCAGCGCCCGGCGGGAAGCCTCGGACTCGGCGTCGGCGCGGTCCTTGTGCGGGTCGTCGATGATCAGCAGGTTCACGTCGAAACCGGTCAGGCCCTTGCCGACGGACACCGAGCGGCAGCCGCCGCCCTTGGTGACCTCCCAGTCCTGCATCGCCCCGGAGCCGGCTTTCATCCGCAGCTCCCACTCGTCGCCGAACTCTTCGACGTAGCCGCGGATCCTCTTGCCGCGCCGCAGCGCCAGGTCGTCACCGTACGAGGTCACGGCGACCTTGTCGCCCGGGTACGTGCACAGCCACCAGAACGGGAACCACTCCGCGACCGTGGTGGACTTCCCGACCTGGGGCGGGGTCAGGATCAGCAGCCGGTCCACCTCACCCCGGCCAACCTCTGCGAGGGCGTCGCCGATGAGCTTCAGATGCGGGCGCATCCGGAACCGGCGGTCGAGGCCGCGGGCGAGCGTCACGGGATCCCGCAGCAGGTCGGCGCTCATCGCCCGGCGTGCCGCCTCCAGCTGCCGGTAGACCTCTGCGTCGTCCAGGTGCTCCAGCTCGTCCACGGCCACCGTCACGGGCTTATGCCTCCTCGTCCTCGTCCTCGCTGCCGTCGACGGCCTTGATCCGCTGGTTCACCGACGCGGCCAGGTCGGCGAGGCGTGCCCGCCGCTGCTCGGGCGGCATCTCCGCGAACTCGGCGAACTGCTGCGCCAGGGGGCTGGAGCCGTCGCCGGTGACGGCGATCGTCTCGGTGGGGTCGCCGAACAGCACGCGGCGGTGGCGCATGGCGACGTCCATCAGCCGGATGAAGTCGCCGACGCTCATCTCGGCCGGGTTGATCGTGGTCAGGCGCTGCGCGAGCTTGCCGATCGCCGCGCCGAGGATCTTCGCGTCGGTCTCGGCTGCCTTCCGGCGCTCTTGCAGCCACATCGCCTCGTACTGCCGGTCCAGGTGCTGGTCGTACGCCTCGACCCGCTCACGCCACCGGTACTGGGCGGCCAGGTTCCTCACGTGCCCGTACGCGAGTGTCAGTCTCTGCGCGGCTTCGGTCAGGGTGCGGGTCCTGCCGATGTCCCGGTAGGTGGCGAACTGGCCGTGTTTGTGGGGGGTCTCGCTGGGCTGACGTTCCCATGGGTCTAGGTCCGGGGCGAGGGTGATGGGTGGGCGGGTGCTCATGCCGCTTCACTGGGGACGTGGTTGGGGCCGGAGAGGTACTCACCTGCCAGGCGTTCGAGGAGGCGCCAGCCCTGCCCTTGCTCGATCTCTCCGCGTCCTTCTGCGGCTGCGATGGCCTTGTTGATGGTGATGGCGGCTGGTGCGGGGAGGGTGCGGGTGCCGAGGACGGTCTCGAGTCCGACGTGTCCGATGTGGAGGTGGGTGCCGTCGGGGGCGGTGTAGCCCTCGGCGAGTTCGTCGAGGTGGCGTTCGACGATGGCGAGGATGGCGTGGAGGGCGGTGGCGACGTTGCCAACTTTGTGGGCGGCGTGGGTGGAGGCGAGCGTGTCGAGGGTCTGGTTGTAGTCGGCGCGTGCGGCGAGCCAGCTTTCGTTCTGGCCGAGGCGGGCCTGGTTGAAGGCTTCGCGGGCGGCTTCGAGCTCGGCGGGCAGGAAGATCAGCGAGACGGTGGCGAAGTCGAGGTTCGCTTCGGAGAGGCCTTCGGGGCTGACTTCGGCGAGGAGCTGGAGCTGTGCGTCGTCGAGGCCGGAGTAGGCCCGCCAGTCCACGTCTTCGATCTGGTCGTAGAGCTGCTGGAGGGTGGCCGGGTCGTCCTTGCCAGTGATGGCGTTGTGCGACAGCTGCCGGGCGATGAGCTGGTCTTTCTCCTGCGGGTCATCGATGAGCAGGCAGGTGATCTCTTCGAGGCCGGCTTCCACGGCCGCGTCGCAGCGGTGGTTGCCGGAGACGATGAGCTCGGCGTCCTCCGCGTATTCGCCGGCCCCGTAGATGAGGGGGACGCTGGTGAGGCAGCCGTCCTCCCGGATGTTCGCTACGAGCCGGTCGTACTCCTCCTTGGTCTGGTAGTGCGCGTTGACGGCGAGGCGGGTGAGGGTGCGGGGGTCGCGCTGGACGAGGCGGGGCCGGATGCGGCGGTCGCTGGTGGGGGTGGTCATCGCATGTCCTTGCCGTGCTTGGTCTTCCACAGGTTCAGGGCTTCGTTCAGGTCGTAGGCGCCGAGGGGTCCGCCGTACTGGAGCTGGTAGCGGTGGATGCCGTCGCCGGGGTCCTTGCTGCTGGCCTCGGTGCGCTTCTGGAGCTTCACGCCGGGGATGCCGCGCCCGTACTTCGCGCTGTTGGGCCGGTCGGTGAACGCGGTGGTGGCCCAGCCGTCGATCCGCTTGGACAGCGAGCGCTGGATGAGGAGCTGCGCCTCCTTCGTGGAGGCGGCCATGACGATGAGCTTGGCGAGGCGCCGGTAGCGGGTCCAGGACACCGGGAAGTCCGACATCAGGTAGGCGGTGTTCGGGTCGAACTTCGGCGGCAGGTAGGCGAAGGCGCCGATGAGTTTGCCGTCGACGGCGACCCCGCACGCGAGGAGGGGACTGCCGGGCTTGATGGTCTTCGACATGAACTGGGAGCGGATGCCCGCGAACTGGCCGCCGGTGAGCATGTGGATCGTCATGCGGTCGCCGAGTTCCTCGTCCTGGCCGATCTTCGGCATGGGGATCGGCTCGACGGGCTGGCGGGGGCGGACGATGCGGCGCGGGCCGGCCGCCGCGTACACGTAGATGGGGAGGCCGCGGTTCGCGGTCTGGACGACACCGGCGAGCTTGTCGCGGAGTTCGGGGCGTTCGATGTGCAGGCCGAGGACCCAGTTGGGCCGGTCCTGGACCTGCTCGATGATGCGTTCCTTGCCGTCTTCGGTGAGCTCGTCGAATACCGGCTCGGGCCAGTGGAAGGCGGCGTCGATGCTCGCGAACTGGGCCTGGTAGTCCTTCGCGTAGAACGGGGGGAACATCACCACGGGGGCGTCGGCGGGCACCTCCTGGTCGAGGTAGTCGCGGACGTCTCCGGCGAAGAACGAGCCCAGGCGAGTCTGGAGGGCGCGGAGCTTGGTGGCGGTCTTGTCGTGCATCCGCTCCCACTGGTCGCGGGTCGCGTCCATCATCCGCCGGTAGTAGGCGCCGTCCTTGCCGACGTACTGCAGGAAGCGGGTGCCGAGCATCAGGGTGGCGAGGAGGTCCGTACGGTCCTCCAGGTAGGGCTTGAGCCAGCCCAGGGACTCCTCGTACTCCTCGCGCAGGGTGTAGTTGAGCTCGTCCCCGGCGAGGTACCAGCCGAGGGCGCAGGAGTACGCCTGGATGTCATTGCCGTGGACGCGCCGGGAGTCACCGAACCGGGCGTGCAGCACGCGTTCAATCGTGAAGTTCCCCGAGCAGCCGACGTAGACGTCTTCGCCGGGCCAGGTCCCGGCGTGCTCGTGGATGATCGAGCGCAGGGGCCCGGGTATCGATCCGTGGAACATGGGGCCGCTCCTTGATCCGTCTGAGGCGGGCGGAGATGTTAGCCGACCTGCGGCTTTCTCCCGGGACCAAGAATCGGCAGGCATGCGGAAGGCCCCCGCCCTGGGGTGGGCGGGGGCCTTCGACAATGGAGCGCCGGCCACGACTTGAACGTGGTCCTGCCCCCTGGAAGGGGGCCGTGCGGCGGTTACACCTCCGGCGCCTGCCGGTCGTCGCTGCTCATGGCGAGCGAACCGGCAGTGATCTTACCTCTCGGTCTTCACCCCCGTTGGCGCCTGGGGTTGTTCTGATGCTGGCGCTCGATCAAGACGTTGTGAGCACGTACTAGGTCGTCTCCCGTGAAGTCTTGGGGATTCTCAAGAACTCGTTGCGCCCATCGGTCGACGGTCCTCTGCATCCTGATGCGGGGAGCGGCGAGGACGAGGCCAAGAGCGAACTGCAACTGCTGGAAGAAGGTAATCCCGCCCTCGTTGTCGTACGTGTCGAGGTCGAAGATCCAGCGCCATTCCTCCCAGAACCTCTCGCGATCCTGCCTACGCGTCGTGTACTTGGCCATCGACAAGACGGCGAGCAGTAGGCGGGACCTCCACGACACGCCCAGCTTGGGCCACTCACTGCGGCGGACCTTCTCCAGCTTGTGCTTGGACTGGTACCGGACCGCGAACCAGATGGTGACCAAGGTGACCAGGACCGAGAAGACGGTGACCATGAGGATGGTCGTCGGGAACCTCTCGTACGCCGCGACTTCGCCCGAACCACTCATGTGATCGAGCGCAGCGATACCGGCTGCCAGCTCCGCCGAAGACAAGGCGACCGCGACCGCCGTGGCGACACCGGTCCTCTTGGCAGTTCGGATACCGCGCCCGCGGCCCTCACGGGCAGGGCCGGGCCGCGGCCCGCCGGACCCCGTGCCGCCACCGGGCGAGCCGCCGTCCGGTGATCCGCTGTCGGGCCTTTCCTCGCCCTTTTCCTCGGGTGGGCGTCCGGCCTCCTTCATGGCAGCTTCGTAGAGTTCGTACCACTCGTCACGCGTGGGGAACGCCCGGAGATCACCACGGCCCTTGTGTTGTTTCCGCAGGTAGACCGACAGTGGTTCTAGGGTTGCCCAGGAGGGCAGTTGCTGAGCACGGACGATCCTCGAAACCGTCGCGGTGGTGCAGTGTCCCTCTTTGCCGATCGTCGCAAGCGTCTGCTCCGGCGGCAGGAAGGTCGCCACAGTTTCGGCCAGGCGGGCGGCAGCGGGGGGTGTGCCCTCAGGAATACGCAGTCGCGGACGCCCCGGCCTGGACGGCTGCGTGGCAAGCGGTGAAACCGCCATCTGCGGGATCTCCTTCGGTTCCGGCGCGGCACTCATACGAGCCCCAGGCCGCGGGCGATGCCGAGAGCGACGAGCACGGCCGTGAGATGGAGGGCGAAGACCACGAAGGGGTTCGTGAGGTCCAGCGCCGTCTTCAGCTTGGGGATCACGATGCGGGGCAGGCTGCGCCGCAGCGCCTTGATGAGCCTGACGACCTGGTCGGCGAAGAAGGCCAGGAGCAGGGCGAAGAGGAGGTGCACGTAGAGCTCGGGCACCTTCGGGATGGCTTCGATCAGCTGATCGATCATGACTCTCCGTGTTCGCACTTCGGTGAGCCGGTAACCCATACGCCCGAAGGCGTGCATTCGGGTGGGGAGAAGTGCGAGACTGCGTGTGCGGGCGGGGGCCTGCGCTGTTCCGTCTTCCCAAACAGTCAGCGCAGGGCCCCCGCTGATCTGGCCGAGGACCGGCTCCCCAGCAAGGACAGCTTGGACGCTACCAAGACCCGAGGCCCGAAACCCCGTTCACGGGCCGTTCACGCGAACGGCGCAAAAATGCCCCGCCCTTCGGGCGGGGCATTCTCGTCTGTAGTCGCAGGTCAGATGACGTCGGCCGTCGGTCCTCGAAGATGGATGCCGCAGCGGGGCGGTACCCGGAGAGGCGTGGATCCGTCTGTGACTGCCTCGCTGCTGGGGTCGGAGGTAGTTGGAGGACTTGGGCAGTTGAGCGGCTTAGACGGGCACGAGGCTCGGAGTCAGGTAGTCGGCGGCCGTGGGGCACGGTCAGGCCGTCGTGCAGGCGCGGCACTTCCAGCCGTCGCGGGAAGGTTGGCGTCGGGGAGGCGGAAGGGGCGCATCTGGGTCCTCGCTCTGGGTACAGCTGAGGCCCGGGACAGGGTGTCCCGGGCCTCGTCGGCGTCGACTGCTGGTTAGTCCAGGGGAACGAGGTCGCACGGCCAGCACGCGCTCAGGCCGTGCTCGGCGTAGATGAGGGCGCCCGGCTCGTTCTCGAAGCGGGCGGCCCCCTCGGGGTCGTGGCCGCAGCGGCTGTGGAGGACGCCGATCGTGGTGGTGCGCAGGGTGACCCCGTCGTCGTCACGTATCACGTACGGGTCTCCGCCCTCGATGTCGAAGACGTGGTAGAGGTCGGGGCCGTCGTCTTCGACGCGTTCGATGCGGTGGAGGACGGCGATCGCCCCGGGGGCGATGACGAGGGTGACGCTGCCGGTGATCTCCACCGCGTACGGCGGGGCGGGTTCCAAGCCGGCGGCCTTGCGCTTGGCGGCGACGTCGGCGGCCTCGATGCGGCGCTTGCGGGCGATCTCCAGGAAGGCGAGGCCGATCGCTTCGCGTCGGCTGCCGCCGGTGCCCCACACACGCCGCTCGCCGTCAACGTCGCGGACTTCCCACTCGTCCCCGTCGTCCGTGGTGCGGTAGACGGCCATCTCCCAGTCGGTGACGTTGGTGTGGGCCGGGGTGTCCTCCGGGAAGTCGCCGGGGACGGTGAACAGGTAGCCGTACTCGCCGAACGGTGAGGGCTTGGAGAAGTGGTCCGAGTCGTAGATCGCGAGGTGGGCGTCGGGCGGGTTGTCGTTCACGGGTGCCTCTCTGGGGCTGGTTGGATGGGGTGTTGAGGCCGGGGAGCGCTGCCTGCTCCCCGGCCTCACGTGCGGGGTCAGGTCTGCGGCTGGGCCGTCTTCGTCGCGGCGAGGACGTGGACGGCGGAGCTGGTGCCTCCCGGCCGGGGGCCGGAGCAGAGGTACTCGCCCCACTCGTCGTTCACACGCCGGCCGGTCCCGTCCCAGATCAGCAGTCGGTGGCACTGGGCGCAGTTCCCAGCGTCCTCCCCCGGTGTACCGTTCGGCCGGTCGGCGGCGGCCGGGGCGGCGTCTTGCTGCCGGTCGGGGTCTTCGGGCAGGGCGACGCGCAGGGTGCCGGTCATCTCGTTCGCCTGCTTCCAGTCGGCCGCGAGCAGGGAGGCCGTGCTGTGGAAGCTGAGCGTGTCGAGGAGCGTGTCCCGGATGTGCCGCCGGGTCGGGTCGCTGAGCTTGCCGCGGGTCTCGTCGCTGAGCTGCCAGATGACCTCCGTGTCGTCGTGGACGGCGGTGAGGACAGAGCCGTTGACGCTGATGGCGGTAGCGGTGGGCAGTTCCTTGCGGATCAGGTGGGCGACGAGGAGGAGCGCGCGGTCGAGGACTTCACGCCGCGCCTTGGCGGCGTCGCGGTAGGCGTCCTCGAAGTACTCGGTCCAGAAGGCTGTGCTGGGCATACGGTCGGGTCCCTCCGTGGGTGTGGGTGATCGGGGTGGCGGGCCGGGGAGCGCTGCCTGCTCCCCGGCCCGGGAATTGGTCAGGAGCGGGCGGAGTCGAAGCCCTGGAGGACCTTCACGGCCTGGTCGACGCTGTCCACGCTGTAGACGCTGATGCCGGCGACGTCGAAGTCGCTCATGTTGGCGTCGGGCACGAGGACGGTCGTGCAGCCGCTGGCGATGGCCGCGCGGGCGGCATCGTTGACGTCGGCGACGGGCCGCACGCGCCCGTCGAGGCCCAGCTCGCCGACGAACGCGACCTCGTTCATGGCGGTCGGGCTGTAGTGCCCGGCCGCGCCGAGGATCGCGCAGGCGAGGGCGAGGTCGTGCGTGGCGTCCAGCGGGCGGCCGACGACGGTCTCGACCGAGACCGTGACGCGGCCCTCGGGCCAGCTGTAGCCGCCGTTGAGGATGGCCACGCGGACGCGGTCCATGGTTTCCCGCTCGTAGCTGACGCCGCTGATGGTGAACCAGTTCGGGCGGGGGCTGACCGTCGCGTGGATGACGGCGGCGGACGCGCCGGCGGCACGCACTTGGGCGCGGCCCTGGCCCGGCATGTCCTGCACGGCAGGCCAGGCGACGCCGAGTCCGCGCTGGTCGGCGTCGACGACCAGGCCGGTGCGGTACAGGGCGTCGCCCACCACGTAGTTCGGGGTGGTGACCTCCTCGAGGACGTCGCCGGGCCGGTCGGTGAGGACGGCGTACTTCAGGTTGAACGGGTTGCCGTCCTCGGTGAGGACGCCGTTGCTGATGACGCCGATGCGGGTGGGGCGGGCGATGCTGGCCATTCCGATGCTCCTTCGTGGTGGGTGGCTGGCCGGGCGGCCCGGGAAGCGCTGCCTGCTCCCCGGCCTCCAGGGGTGGGTCAGCTGGCGGCGGGCCGGACCGCGACGACCTTCAGGGAGTTCAGGCACGCGTAGTCCGGGCGCCCGATGACGTGCCAGGGGTAGAAGTCGGGGTGGTTGTTGGCGGGGTCCTTGCGGGGGGCGTACTCGACGGCCTCGCCCGCGTACTCGGTCTTCGGACCGGCCTCGATGCGCTCCCCGGCCTCCAAGGCGGCGAGCAGCTCGGTCGTGTTCAGGTAGGCGCGCATGACGTTCTCCTTGGGGGTTGATGAGGGGTCGGCTGTTCCTGGGCGGGCGGCGCGTACCGGGCTCGGGGCTCGTTCACGCCGCCTGCTCAGGGGGCGGCCTGCTGGCCGCCCGGCCGGTCAGTTGCCGAACTCGCAGTACTCGCAGAACACCGCCCGGACCTCGCCGTTGTTGCCGGTGAGCGCGGTCAGGTCGCTCTTGCAGTCGTCGCAGATGCCGAGGTCCGCGGTGGGGAGGGGGGTCGCCATGCGCGCCGCGGTGGGCAGGTCGGACGTGGTGGTGGCCTCCGCCTTGACGACGCTCGCGGTGGGGGTGAGGCGGATGTTCAGCATGGCTCGCGCCCTTCTGATCAGGTTGGTATGTTTTTGAACTACTTTCATTCTGCCCGAATCGACTTGCCCTAGCCAGTTTAGACAAATTGACTAGGTAAAAGGACTTCTAAGAAAACCGCAGGTCAGGCGGCGATCTGCTCCCCGTGGATGATGGCCCGCAGCCGGGCCGCGATCCACGTTCCGACCGCCGGGGAGACCGCGTTCCCGAACCCGTCCACCTGGTTCCTCGCGCTGCCCCAGACCTTGAAGGTCCCCTTGCGACCAGCGAAGTCGACGTCAAAGCCGCAGCCCACGCCAACCTCGTTGGCCTTCATCATCCGGAAGAAGCACTCTTCCAACGGCAGGTCCGCCAGCGATGCCTGCCACTCGGCGACCAGCAGCCCGGTCGTGTCCCGTGCGGTGAGCGTGCCGAGCGGATCGGTCAGCGGGTGCGGCGCGGTCTCGGCCCCCGTGGGCCCGTTCTGCTTGAACCACCCGGCCGCGGTGAGCAGGCCCGGGATCTGCTCCGAGGTGACCGTCGGCATCGCCTCCGCGTGCACCGTAGGCGTCGTGTTCTTCCGGAACGGGATGATCCCGGAGGACACCACCGCGAGCGTCTCCGAACCCACCTGGGTCGGGAGCGAGATGTGCGCGCCGCGCGGGCCGCCCTGGTAATTGTCGACCGCGAGGAACACCGCCTTCTCGTGCGTCGCGGTCACCGTGTCCATCGGCCGCAGGATGTGCTGCCCCTCGCCGTTGTGCCGGTGCGCGGCCACGATCGCACCGGTCGTCAGGATCGCGGTCTCCTGCTGGCTGGTCTGTGTCGACAGCGGCTGCCACGGGTGGCGTTCGGTGCCGTGTACGCCCTTCGCCGGCAGGAGGACGGCCGGGAACTGGGCGAAGCGCTGGCGGCAGCGTTCAGCGCGGGCCATCGTGCTCTCGGCGAGCGGCGTGTCCCGGTCACCGATCTTGGTGCCCAGGTCGGACAGGTCGAGGGCGAACAGCGAGGGTGTCATCGGCGGGATGACCTCGCGGCGGCAGCTCGGGCACCGGTAGTTGTACTGCTTGCCGTAGCAGACCAGCCCCGACGCCGGGACTCCCGTCTTCCACGACCACACGGCTTCCACCTGCTTGTCGCAGTGACCGCACCAGGACACCGGCCGGTGGTCGAGGTCGGGCGTGGGCAGCGAGGCGTCCCAGAAGCAGATGTAGAGCCGGTCCCGGCTCTGGGGGACGCCGAAGAACTGCGAGTTCAGGTACAGCACCCGGTAGCGGTAGCCGAGCTTCTCGAACTGGGCGAGCCACCAGCGGTACGTGCTGCCGTCGCCGATCTTCGGCTTGTTGGGGAGCGCCTTCCCCCACGACTGGAGGCCGGTGGTGCACTCGACGAGGATCAGCCGCGGGTGATGCTGACCGGCGTACTGGAGCACGCACGTCGCCGTCGCCCGGTCCCGCTCGGATCTCGTGACCCGGGCCTCGAACTCCGGGTCCTCCAGCTCGAACAGGGTGAGGCCCTGTTCGTACGCCCTCTCCGTGTTCGCCTGGCTGTGGTTCACGCAGGACACGCCGGCGGTGAGGAGGTCGGCGGCGGGCAGGTCTCTGGCCGAGTGGTAGTCGGACGCTTCCGGATCGACGAGGTCGGCGATCCAGTGCTCGGCGGTCGGATGGTTCGTCTCGTGGACCTGCACTTTGTACTCGTTGTGGTTCGCGGCCATGATCGTGTCGAATCCGGCGTCCTCGATGCCCTTGGTGAGACCGCCGAGCCGCTGAACAGATCACACGCCGTGAGGCTGTCGTGCCGGAAGCGTCGCTGCCTCCTGGCCGGCCGGTGGGCTGCGATGCGGAACTTCTTCTTCTTGGACGCGGTGGGCACGTCGTTCTCTCCTTGCGGTCATGCCGAGCGCCGCCCCGGCCGGGGCGGCGCTGGCGGTGCTGGGTGGGATTGATCTCATTCTTTCCGAATCAGATTGCCCTAGCCAGTTTGGACAACTCGATTAGGCAAAAGAACTTCTAAGAAAACCGCAGGTCAGAGGGTCGCAGGCTGGAACGGGATCAGCGGGTGAAGGTCGTCCGAGAGCACGTACCAGCACCAGTCATGGCCGCCGACCGCGTACCGGCCGACCGCGTTCGGCTGGAGAATCTCGGTCGCCTTCTCGTGCCGTTCGCCTCCGAGGTACATCCAGGAGATGACCAGCACGACAGCGTGCGCCGTGTTGTCGACCGTGCCGTCCAGGACGTGCACCGTGTCGGCCGAGCCGTGCCCGTAGCGGGCGGCTTCGGCTTGGGTGTCTGCCGCGATCCACCGGACGGTGTCGAGGTCGAACCAGGGCCGCACGTGCCCGTCGCGCTGGTCGGCGGGGTCCACCTTGGCCGGGTAGTGGTCGCGTTCGTTCGCGCACACCATGACGTCGACCATGGCGCTCAGCGGGCGGGCCGCTGGGGTGGGCTCGGCGAGGGGCAGAGCCGCCGCCCGGATGAGGTCGAGGCGGTAGGACGACCGCCCCTTTCGGTCGGGCAGGTCGTCGCACAGCGGGTGCCAGGCGTCCCGCGTGCTGTCGTCCAGGTACGCCGTCCACTCGCTCATGCCGTGGATGCCGTTCCCGGCCTCCGTCAGGCCGACGGCCTCGACGAACGTGCGCTCTCCGCCGTCCGCCGTCCAGTACCGGCCGGTCGGGAACAGCGAGCCGTTCTCTCCTTCGACCAGCTCGACGCCAGTTGCGTCGAACGGGGCGTCAGGCTCGTGGCCGGTCAGGATGTCTCGGACCGCCGCGGCGGTCACGACGACCATCGCGCGGCCGAGCTGGTCGCGAGTGGTGTGGGCGGCGTCCAGCGCGGCGTGCGCCACGGCGCCGAGGTTGGCGGGGATCTCGTAGGCGGGGCGGGAGGGGCTCTGGCCGGTCATGTGACGTCCTCGTTTTTTCTGGGGAGGTTGGTGGTCGGGTGGCGGGCCACTAGCGGGCGTCCGGGAAGGTGATCCGGTAGACGTGGGCGGACGACTCGTCCGGGAGGTGCTCCCAGTCGGACGCGGCCAGGTCAGCGGGGGCGGCCTCGTCGAGTGCCTTGCGGAGGATCTCGTCGGCCGCGCCGAGCGTCTCGGTGTCGTACGGGCCGGTGTCGTCGGCCGTGTCGATCTCGGTGTCGCCGGCGTAGACCGCGCAGATGTGGCCGAGGCTGGTCAGGTCGACGAGGGCCGAGGTCGCCTCGGGGGCGAGGGTGCGCAGGGTCTGACCGGCCTTCACGGTCGCGATGTCCAGCAGTGTCTTCGGCTCACTGTCGCGGGTCAGACCGCACAGGCAGTCGGTCTCGTGCCAGTCCGGGGTGTAGCCGCATGCACAGTCCCAGGTGACCTCGCACCACGGCCACTCCCCACCGCCGATGGGGTAGTAGCCGTCGTCGAGCGGCTCGATGACGTCGAGGGCGCCCGAGCCCTCGTCGCCGACCCACTGCCAGCGGACGCAGATGACGACCGCGCGGGCGGCACCCCGGCTGGCCGTCCTGTTCTTCGTCTCGCGGGCGGCCCTGCGGACCTGCGGGGTGACGGTGATGGGCGTGGCGGTCGGGGTCTTGCCGCGCCAGCGGACGCGTACGGCGACGGCGCGGGCGGCGCGGTCGCCGTCCTCGTTGACCTCGTAGGTCTCGCCGCTGTCGAAGACGTGGACCGTGTCCGGGCCGCCCTCGCGGCCGTCGATGACGTGGATGGTCTCCATGCAGCTGAAGCCGTAGCTGTCGGCCATCTCCAGCGTCCCGGCCGATACCTGCCGGGTGGCGTCAAGGTTGAAGCGGTAAGACCAGCCGGTCCCCTTGCAGTCGTATGGGCCGACGCAGTTGTCGAGAGTGACGCGCGTGTCGATCATGGCGATTCCCTTCGGATGTGGGTCCGGCCGGGACCCCGTGGGGTCCCGGCCGGATGGTCGTGCTGAGCTGGGCTGTCTCAGTCGCTGTCCTGCGACGGGTTGATGGCGGTCGTGTGGTCGTGCCCGGTCTGCGCGCGGTCGTGTTCCATGCCGTCGGAGCAGGTGGCGAGGTGCCCGCCCCATCCCACTTGGGGGCCGTCGGGGATGATGCGGTAGACGAAGCAGCGGTGACCGCAGAACTTGCAGTAGGCGCCAGCCATGGCGTCCTCCTTGCCGTGCTGGGCGGTCAGAAGAGGGCGGGCGGCGGGGCCGCTGGCGTGGCGCCGAGCTCGGGGATTTCCTCGCCGGTCTGCTCCAGCCACCACTTCGCGAAGTGCAAGCGGTGGCACCAGGCGTCTCCGGGGCGCAGTTTGTCGAGGCGGTCGAAGCACAGCAGGACCAGGCGGGCGCCGCCGTGCCGTACGGCGAGGCCGGCGAGCTCGGCGTGGATGCGGTCGATGCCGTGGGCGTTCAGGATGCGCCGGTAGCTGAACTCGTACGCGTCCTCGGGCAGGTTCTGGGCGAGCAGCTCCCGGGTCGGCGTGATGAGCGTGGCGTGTCCGGCCAGCTGGTAGCCGAGCTGGAAGCGCGGGTGGCCCGCGGTGGTGCGGATCGGAGCGCCCATGTCGGGCGTGAACTCCTGGTAGGTGCAGGTGGCGAGATCCATTCCCGTCCTTTCCGGGTGTGGGTTGGTGAGCGGGGGGCCGTCTTGGCGGCCCCCCGGTGGGGTGTCAGCCGTGGCAGATGCAGGTCTCACGGGTGAAGGGCTCGGTGCCGTAGACCTCGTTCGCGGTCCTCATGATCTTGGCCATGACCTGGCAGAGTTCCGAGTTTTCGTCCTTCCTGTCCTGGGCGGTGAGGGTTCCGCGGAGCCAGGGGAGGATGAGGGCCATGTCCTCTCGGGTGAGGACGAAGAGGTCCCCGTTGTTGATCTTCTTGACGATGTCCTCGTTTTCCATGGCCCTTGCCTTCCTGGTGGTGGTTTGTGGTGCTCCTCTCTTTCTTTCCAAATCGGCTCGCCCTACCCAGTTTGAACAAATTGATTCGGTAAAGATACGGCAAAGAAACGCAGGTCAGGCGAGGGCGAAGAGGTCGAGCTGGCGGGGCTGCCGCTGATGCCAGCCGTGTGTCGGCAGCGGCCCGCCGGCCTCGGAGGCCACAACCAGGAGGACCGTGCGCACGTTCGTCCCGGACGGCGCGAACGACTCGTCGGGCAGCGGGATGAACTCGCCCTCGGCGAGAGTGATCAGCTCGCGGAACTCGACCGTCGCGCGGTCGCTGTGCCACATCACCGACTCGGGCAGGACTGCGATCAGCACGCCATCGTCGTCGAGGAAGCCCATCGCGTGCTTCACGTGCTGCACGGCCGCCGCGAACGGCGGGTTCATCAGCACCCTGCGGTAGCCGTGGGGGCAGTCGAGCGGGTCCAGGTCGAGGAAGTCCGCCTCGACCACGCGGCGGGCGGCGCCCTGCTCGCGGAGAACGCGCACGCGCCGCTCGTCGATCTCCACGCAGTCGACGACCGCGCCCCGTCCGGCCGCCGGCCCCGTGATCGAGCCGGTACCGGCCGAGGGCTCGAGAACGCTCATGCCCTCTCTGATCCCCGCGTGCTCCAGGATGTCGTGGACCACGCGCGGCGGCGTCGGGTACCAGCCCTGCTCGAACCGGCTGGGGAACTCGCGGGTGGCGAGGCACGCCCGCATGAACTCCTCCACGGGGAACGGGAAGACGTGGGCGCGCACCGCGTTGCGGCCGTCCCACCGTCCGCCGATCTCCTTCAGGATCTTGTTCACCTGCTCGTACGTGGGCCGGTCCAGCTCGAACGGGATCTGCACCCTGTCGCCGGAGATGGCCGTTCGGGTGTCGGTGAGGACGTCGTAGACGCCGCTTGGAATCTCCATCGTGGTCCTCCTGGAGGGGGTAGGGGTCTGGCTGCGTGAACGGGGCTTAGATCGGAAGAGGGGGCGCCAATACGTCACCGGTGCCCCGCCCGCTGCCTGGGCGGGGCACCGGTGGGTGATCAGGCGGCGGCCTCGGCGTCGGGGTTGACGGTCAGGCCGCTGGCGCGGACCTCGGCGACCATCTCGGCCTTGCGGAGGTTCGCCATCGCCTTGGTCGCGATGTCCTGGAGGTGCTTGATGCGGAGGCGGTGACCGCCGATGCCGCCGGGCGTACCGGCGAGCAGCAGGGCCAGCTCCTCGGGGTCGCTGGCCGCGAGGAGCGAGAGGATCTCTCCGGCCTGGCCCAGCTTGTCGATCTTCCCGACGAGCTTCTTGCGGTCCTCGGTAATCCGCTCGCGCTCCTCCTCGGGGACATCGAGGGTGCCCGGCAGGGCGTCCTGTCCGTTCTCCTTGCGTGCGGCTTCCGCTTCCTCGGAGAGGACGAAGAACGATCCCTGCTCCTCCTGTCGCTTCTCCTCGGTGTGGAGGGCCTGCGCGAAGGCCTCGGCGTCGCGGGCGCTCTTGAAGTCGCCGCGCACCCAGCGTGCGAGGAACCGCACCTGGTTGTGGTTGGAGAGCTTGCCGACGAACCAGGCGAGGCCGACCGGCAGCTGTCCCTTCACCAGGGCTTCCTGCGCCTCCGGGCACAGGCGCAGCAGGTCGATGCGCCACTGGACGTACGCGGGGCTCTTGCCGACCAGCTCGGCGACCTCGTCCACCTCGTAACCGGCGTCAACCAGCTTGTGGAAGGCCTTCGCCTCCTCGACCGGGGTCATGTCGGCGCGGCCCACGTTCTCGGCGACGGCCATCGCGAAGGTCTCGCGGCCCTCGCCGACGCCGTGCATGACGACGGCCTTCATCTGGGGCAGCTCGGCGATCTGGGCGGCCCGCCACCGGCGCTCGCCCATGATCAGCGTGTACCGCTTCGTCTCCTCGACGTACCGGACGGTGATCGGCTGGAGCTGGCCGAGCTTCGCCATGGACTTGGCCAGTTCCTGAAGCGCGGCCTCGTCGAAGTGCTCGCGGGGCTGGCCCGGGTCGCGGTCGATCTTGCTGGTCGGGATCGTGCGGAGCTGCGTCCGCTGACCGTCGCCGGCCTGCTGGGCGGTCGCCTTCTTCGCCGGGGCCGCCTTGGTCGCCGCGGTGGCCTTTCTGACGGGCTTCTTCGTGGCCGGAGCCTTCTTCGCGGTCGGGGCCTTCTTCGCGGTCGGGGCCTTCTTCGCGGGGGCTGCGGTGGCGGTCGCCAGCGCCTTCAGCTCGGATGCGATGCGCTCAAAGGCGGCCCGGTCGGGAGTGCCTTCCTCGACGCATTCGTCGGTGCGGATCATGTCGCCGAGGGGCGAACTGCCCGGGGCCTGTCGGCATTCGGCCCACAGCCGCGCAAGGGTGTCGGGCTCGGGGGTCAGCGCGCTCAACTCGGCCGCGATGCGCTCGAAAGCGGCCATGGTCGGCTGGCCTTCCGCGTCGCATTCGTCACCGAGGATCATGTCGCGGAGAGGCGAGCAGATCGGGGCCCGCCAGTCCTCGGCCCACAGTCGCGCAAGGGTGTTGGGGTCGATCGGCTGCGCCTCGGCGGTGGTGGCGGTGGCGGTGGCGGTCACGTCGTATCCCTTCGTGGGGTGGTGGGGTGTTTTGAACTACTTTCATTCTTTCCAAATCGGCTCACCCTAGCCAGTTTTAACAAGCTGATTTGGCAAAAGAACTTCTAAGAAAACCGCAGGTCAGCAGCCGCATTCGCCGTTCGCGGCGGGCACCTGGAAGCACTTCGCGCAGGTCTTCGCGCGGACGGCGGCGGCCTGCGCCTTGTTGTGGGCGCGACCGCGCTCGCGGTTCACGAACTCGACCTGCGCATTGCAGTCGCTCACGCGCTCCTCGAACCGCTGCTGCGCGACCCACTGCTGGGCGCTGCGCTCGCGCCGCTCGGCGCGCGGCATCGCAGCGTCGGCCGCCAGGAAGGCACGCAGGCCGGCCTCCATGTCGACGAGCCGGTCGGCGAACAGGCCCCAGTCGACCGTCGGCTTCATGGCTTCGGCGATGCGGCCCGCGACCGCGCGGAGCACGTTCCGGTCGAGCACATCGCGAGTCACGGCCCGGCGGACGTCGATCGCCCAGGCGGTCTGCTCGTCGCCGATCAGCCGCTTCGAGAGGTCGAGCGCGTCTTCGGCCTCGCCGATCTCGGCGATCAGCTCGATCTCCTCGATGATGCTGGCTGCCTTCATTGCGCTCTCCTCTGACCGTGCAGGTTGGTGTGTTTTGAACTACTTTCATTCTTTCCGAAACGACTTACCCTAGCCAGTTTTGACAAGCCGTTTCGGTAAAGAATCGCCAAGGAAACGTGCAGGTCAGGCGGCTTCGGCGGCTCCGGAGACGAGGCGCTCGACCTGGTGCACGGCGCGGGCGATCGCCATAGCAGCCGCGGCGTCGTCCCGCGCCTTCACCAGCATCCGCCGGTGCTCCACGGCCCGCTGCCACATGTTGCCCTCGGCGAGCGTGTCGCCGCAGGCCACCATGGCGTTCGGGCCCATGCCCCACACGATCATGTTGACGGCGCAGCCCGCTGCCGCGAGCGGGTCGAGCTCCTGCGCGAACCACGTCATGCGGGCCGGGTCGATGCCCATGCTCCGCACGTGGTTGACCGCCGACCGGAACATTCCGCCGGTGCCCGCGCACGGGTCGAGGACCGAGTAGCCCTCCCGGATCTGCGCGGGGTCGTTCCCGAGGATCTGGGCGGCCATCATGTCGCACACCTCCGGGGGCGTGTGGTACTCGCCGAGGCCGGACCGCGCGGACTTGTGCCGCAGGGTGGTGACCGCCCACGACATCAGGTCGATCTCCGCGTTCCACGCCGGGTCTTCGCGTCCGGTGTGGTCGAGCGCGTTCGCGTTCAGTGCCGCGTGGAACGTAGCCCGGATGGCGGCCAGCTCGTTCTTCGTGAACTTCTCCTCCTCCGCCCAGCGGAACACCACCGAGGCGGTGTCGATGAGGTCGGGGCGCCGCATCCACCAGTAGGCGGCGACCTCCCGGACAGAGGCGATGAGCTGCTCGGCGTCCAGGCCCCGCAGGAACTCGGCCAGGATCCGCGGGTGCCCCTTCTGCGGCCACAGCGCCAGGGTGGCGACGATGCCCACCGGGATCTCCATGCGGTTCCCGCCGTGCGAGCCGTGCCAGGCGTCCGCGACCGCCTCGCCGAAGGTGGGGCCGTCGGCGGGGCGGATGGCGAACTCCAGGCGGCGCCGGGCCGGGGCCGGGCCTGCCTCCGGGATGAGAGCCGGCTGCTGCGGCTTCGGCTGCGGGGGTCTCGCGACGGCGGTCGCGTACTGCCCGGCGGTCGGCTTCGGCAGGGTGATCGTCGTCTCGGGCTTGGGGGGTTCCGGCTCGCTGAGTTCGGCGAACAGGTCGAGTTGCTCCATGGCTGCCTCCGTGCGCGCATGAGGAAGCCCGGCACGTTCAGGTGCCGGGCTAAGTGGTGAGGGGGTCAGAGGGAGGCCGGCCCGGCGGGTGCCGGGCCGGTGGGCGGCTCAGTTGTCGGCGTGACGATGAAGCGCGGCGTGCGGCCCGCGACCTGGACCCAGACGTGCTCCTCGCCCTTGCGGATGTCGGCCGCCGGGACGTCCACCGTCCAGCGGAGGACCGACTTGCGGTTGCCGCGCTCGGTGATCTCGGAGGTGACGACCTCGGCCTCCCAGTCGGTACCGATGCCGCAGACCTTGGTGCCGGTCGCGAGGGGGTTCAGGGTGGCGGCCATTGCGTCCTCCGTGGTGGGGGTTGGTGTGTTTTGAACTACTTTCATTCTTTCCGAAACTGCTCACCTTAGCCAGTTTTAACAATTCGATTAGGTAAAAGAACGGCAAAGGAACGCAGGTCGGGCGCCTACCCCTGCCAGGCCCGCGCCGAACAGGTCGAGCTGCTCGGGGGCCTCCGCGTCCGCCTCCAGCGGCGGCGGCTCCTCCCGCTCCCGGTAGAACCGCATGGGCGGCAGTTCCGGCTTCGGCTCCGGCGCCTCCGCGTTCGCCCGCAGCTCTGCCACCACGCCCGGGTCAAGACAGTACTCGGCGATCTGCTCCTCCGTGGGCACCCAGCCCTGCGGCAGCCGCAGCAGGTAGGCGTACCTCATCCCGTTCACCGTCGCCCAGGCCTCCAGCATCCGGTCGTGCCGCTCCTCCCACGCGTACAGCCGGTCGCGAGTTTCGCTGTAGACCTCCCACTCGGCCCGCCGCTGCTCCTCCTCTTCGGCCAGCCGACGGCGGCGTCGCGCTTCCTCCTGGCCCCGCAGTAGCGGCCGGAGCTGCTCCCGCTCCTGGGCGCGGTTCTTCTCGACCGGCTTGGTCCGCCACCGTCTCCACACCGTGGCCGCGCGGCGGCCGTCGGTGGTGACCCGGATGGGCCGCCGCTCGACCAGGTCCGGCTCGCCGATGGTGAGGAACCCGGCCTTGACGAGCGGGACCAGGCGGCCGTCGGCAACGATGCGGCCGGGGCCGCCGGGGAGATCCTGGCGGCGAAGCGAGCCGTCGAAATTCCGGTAGAGCAACCCGGCCTCAGCGGCAAAGACGAGGTCCGCCTGCCCGGCCGACCAGTCGAGCGTGGCGGCCTGCTCGTGCTGGAGGCGCAGGTCCTGCGGGTCCTCGACCGGTGGCGCGGGCTCGGTGACCGGCTTGCTGGCCTCAACCGGCTCAGGCTCGCCGGCTGGTTCCGGCTGCGCCGCTTCCTCGAGGGCCGCCGCGGTGGCGGGCGGCTGGTCACGGACGCGCTCGCCGGGGCCATTCGAGACGTGCGTGAAGGGCCGGGGCTTGCCGTCGACATACCGGACGGACACATGGAACACCCAGCCGCCATCTTCACTGACCCAGCGCTCGATGTCGTCGGCGTGGGCCGCGATCACCTCATCCGCGTGCCGGGTGAGGGTCACGACGTAGGTGCAGATGCGCTCGCGGTTGCGGTACTCGCCGGTGACGCGGAAGTCGCCGCCCTTGCCCTGGGTGAGGCCGAGGCGGCGGAGGACTCGCGCGATGGCGACGGAGGGAGTTCGGGATGGTGTGGTGGTGGCCATGGAGGGCCTCCCTTCAAGGGTGGGGGTCAGTGGCCGGTCTCGTCGCCGTTGCGGATGGTGGTCCAGACGTCGATGTCCCAGCCGGGGGCGGGGCCCAGGGTGCGGACGAGGAGCGTCCAGTCGCCGCCGGAGGTCCACGCGTACTGGAAGTAGTGGGGCACACCGTTGATGTCGCGCATGTGGCTGCCTTGCCCTCCTCCGCCGATGCTGTGGTCGCCGCGGATGACGTCGTAGCGGGGGCCGGTCTTGGCCTGGTGGGTGGCCATGGGTGTTCTCCCTTCGAGAGGTCACGGAACCGGCGGGGCCGGAGCCCCGCCGGGTGGTGTTCAGATGCGGGCGGCGGCCATGGCGGCGTCGACGACGCCCATCGTCTGACCCCAGTTGGCTTCGACGTCGGCGAACTCGGTGCCGCCGAACCCGTGGTGGCCGGTGATTCGCGCCTTGCTCGGCGTGGCCTCGCCGGCCTCGTCGGTACCCATGCCGGGCAGGAGGACCGTCCAGGTCTGGCCCTCGTGGTTGACCTCGGTGACCTTGCCGAGGTTCGTCTGGATCCACGTGGTGGAGGAGGCGGCTGCTGCGAACACAGCGGTGAAGGTGGCGGCGTCCATGGCGGGCTCCCGTTCTCTGCTGGTTGGTGTGTTTTGAACTACTTTCATTCTTTCCGAAACGGCTTGCCCTAGCCAGTTTTAACAATCTGCTTAGGCAAAGAAACTTCTAAGAAGCCCCAGGTCAGAGAGCTGTCAGGCGCGGCGCTTCCAGACGATGTCCGGCCAGCGGAGTTCCTCGCCGACCTCCTCGACGCTCGGCCCTCCGCTCCAGGCGAGGGACGCCTTCGCACCCGGCGGTTCCCGCAGTACCCACTCGGCGTCCGGCCAGATGAACCGCACGCGGTGCAGGATCGAGCTGATCGCGACCGGCTCTTTGCCGCCCAGCGCAGGCGCCACCGAGCGGTCCAGGGCTCCCCCGGCCTCGGTCCCCAGCTCGGGGGTGTCCTTGAGCAGGTCGGCCGCTTCCTGCAACGTGTCCAGCGTGACCGCCGGGAGTCGCCGGCCGTCCTCCACGGGCGCGACCGCAGCGGTGATTGCTGCCAACTCCAGCAGCCCGGCCAGCCGCTTGGCCTGCGGGTGGCGGCCGTGGCGGCGCACGACGGCGGCGAGCGCGGCCAGGCGGAGGGCGACGACGTCCGTCACCGTCACCTCCTCGCCGTGGACCGGCTCAGCCGTCTCGGGGGTCTGGATGTCCTTGCTCATGTCCTCTTCCTGTCCTGTCGAGTGGGGACCGCCCCGGGTGCGGGGCGTGGGGCTCTGTCTGGGTGGCACTGCTACCAGCCGGGCGGGACGGGCTCCTCGTACGGCGACGGGGCTTCCGGCCCGGTCTCGTACCGGTCGTCCTCGTAGTGCTCGCACCACGGCTTGCAGGGCTCGTCCTCGTGGGCCTCGCAGCCGTCGCACTGGAGGCACTCGCCGCCGGTGGAGCAGATCGGGCAGCGCTTCTTGGGCATGGTCGTCTTTCCTTTCCGTGTCGAGGCTGGTCAGTGGTCTGCGAGGTGCGTGCGGAGCGCTTCGCCGGCCGCCTGTACGCGTTCGGTGGTCCATCCGGAGCCGGTCAGCGTGAGCCGGGCCCGCTCGTCCCGCAGGCCTTCGACGGCTTTGATCTGCACGCTCATGTTGTGGACGTCCACGAAGAAGCGGATGCCGCCGGCGGGCTGCGGCGTCAGCTCCAGGCTCTGGAACCAGCGGACCGATACGCGCTCTTCGTCGGCGCCGTCCGGGCCGGGGCAGGCGTGGGAGATCGCGTTCAGCAGCTCCTCGCCGTGCGCGCACTCGTCGTAGTGGTGCAGGAGCGCCACCCGGGTCTTGTTCACCCGGAACGCGTGCCGGGCGAAGGACGGCCACGTGCGGGTTGTGATGGCGCAGCCCCACGCAGGGACGCGCGTCGTGCGCTCCAGCCAGAAGCCATCACCGTGCTCGTCGACGTACGGGCGGCCGAGGTCCCACCCGTTCACGCGGGCGGCCTCTTCCCAGACCCACGGCCGCCGATTGCGGTAGTCGCGGTCGTCGGGACCGGTCGTGACCCACAGACGCCAGCCGGCCGGTCCGGCGTTGAACACGACGTCGTCCCCCGCGTGGATCTCCTCGACGCGGACCAGGACCCGGGGGGCGTTCACCTCAACGGTGGTGGGCTGCTCGTTGATCGCCTTCCGCAGGGTGCATGCCTCGCAGTCGCCGCGGTTGGTGCAGACGCCGAATCCGCCCCAGCGGGCCCGCCGCGTGTCCTGGGACTCCAGGAGTGCGCCCCATCGTCGGGGCCGCAGTGCGCACTGAGCCAGGAAGCCGCCGTGGGCGTTGAGGCTGAGCCTGTTCCAGCCTTTCCCGTCCGGCCCGCCGGCCGGGGCCGCGGGTGCTTTGAGGTAGATCGGCATGTCAGTTGCCCGCCTCTTCGCTGCCCTGCTCGGCGTGCTCGCCGCCGTGCTCCTCGATGAGCGCACGGACGTCCTCGACGGGCACCTCGTAGAACAGGCGGCCCTTGTCGGGCGTCCCGCTGGGGGCGGTCAGCCACAGCTCGGTCGAGTCCTCTTCGTCCCAGCCGTCGCCGTTGCCGGGCTCGATGCCCTCGCCCAGGTACACCTCCAGGTGGGTGTACGGGCCCGCGTAGTCGCTGGGGACGCTGTGCGGTCCCGTGCCCCCGTTCGGGTACGGGAGGCATTGGGCGCCTGGTCCGGCCTGGACGGTGATCCTCTGGCCGTCGGCGAGGCGGATTCCGGCGAAGGTCGGGCCGGTGCCGTGGGCGGCGAAGTGGTCGAGGCGAGTGGTGCTCATGGTGATCGCTCCGTTTCGTTCTCTTCGGGCAGGAGGGAGGCCCGGCTGCGTGTGGGGCCGGGCGTGGTCGGAGGTCAGTGGGGGAGGCGGCCGAACATCACGTCGGTCACCGAGTGGGGCTGGCTGCTTCCGCCGCTGCCGGGGAGGCGGCCGTAGACGACGCCTTCGCGGGGCCGCGGTCGTGTTGCGGCTCGGGGGTGATCCCGGCCGTCACGAACGAGGTGCGCAGGCCGGCCAGCTCGTAGCTGCGGAGTCTGCGCAGGACCCGAGCGGTCACCTCGATGTGGTCGGTGCACGAGCCGAGGCCGAGGCCGCTGCTCGCGGAGACGACGCTGTTGGCCTGGCCGTCGTCGCCGGTGATCTCGCAGGCGATGCACGGCATCTGGAAGAAGCTCGGCAGCTGGTCGACGCGTGTCGCGAACTCGATGGACATGGGTGCTCCTGTTCTGGCTGGGGGGGTGGTCAGTGGGCGAGGTGGGCGGGGGCCTTGCCGCGGTTGCAGGGCCGGTCGTTGTCGACGGCGACGGCGGCGGCCAGGCGCTCGTGCTGGCGGTGCAGGGCGACCAGGCCGGTGAGGGCCGCATTCAGGACCTCCTCGTCGCGCGAGTTGAGGTGGCCGTGCTCGACGAGGGCGAACCGGCGGGCGCGGAGGTCGACGTCCTGGCGTGCGAGCCGGATACTGACGGCCTGGAGCGGCTCCATCTGCGGCATCTCGCCGGTGACCGGCGCGGTTGCGTAGCCGATGATCGCGGCCGGGATCATGAAGTCGTTCTGGGTGAGCAGGTCGGTGGCCTCGCGCAGGGCGTCGGTCGCGCCCTGGGGGAGCTGGCCGGGCTCGTCGACCGGGAACGTCTGGATGGCGATCGCGGCGTCCTCGATGGCCCCGGCGAGCGTCTCGATCATGTAGCGCTGCGGGTGGTGGGCCCGGCCGCGTACGACGGCGGCGAGGTGGTTCAGACGGCGGACGGTGGCGAGGTAGGCGGACATTGGGGTGTCTCCTTCGTGATCAGGCGGCGGCCACGTACTGGGCGGCCACGGCGTGGTAGCAGCGGACGGAGCGCAGGCCGGCCGGGCAGTTGCACTGGCCGGTGGCGGCGGTCCGGTAGACCTCCGTGCCGTCGTCGGCGACGACGAGGAAGATCCGGTTCTGGCGGAGCGGGATGACAGCGCCGAGCTCCAGGAGTTCGAGGGCCTTGGCGACCTGCCACTTCGGGCTGGCCGTGTCCTGCCGCGCGTTGCGGCGGACCTTCAGGCGGCACTTGGGGCCGTAGCCGTCGGAGGAGGGCTTACGGAGCGGGCGTCGGCACTTCAGGCACCTGCCGTGCTCGGTGGCCTTGGTTCCGCGCATGTCCCGCTCCTGTCGGCTGGTTGTTGTTTGAACTACTTTCATTCTTTCCAAATAGACTTGCCCTAGCCAGTTTTAACAAGCCGATTCAGTAAATGAAAAAAGAAAAACCGCAGGTCACAGGCCTGCGGCTCCCTCTCCTACTGATAGGCGGGCCGGGTGCAGTGGTCGTGCCGGTCGCAATTGCATTTCCCGCAGGCGACGCACATCTGGTCGGCTTCCAGCCCGCAGGCCCCGCACCCTCCCGTCAGCTCCAGTTCGAGGTCGTCGAGGAGGATCAGCCGGTCGATCGCGGCTTCCCGCTGGGGCGTGCGGCGAAAGCGGCGGACCACGGACCAGAACTCGTCCGGCGCGTTCGTGTGCTGGTCCTCGGCGAGGCAGGAGGCGGCGGCGTTCACGTCACACCACTCGTGCGGGTCGACCCCGCACGCGGACAACGCCCGCTCGATCTCACCCTTGAAGGTCTCCAAGCTCTGCGTCACGTTCAGCACCGTCCTTTCGTGTGGTCTGTTCTGGTCAGGCGGTCGGGGCCGGAAGGACTCGCTCTACGGTCACGACGTCCCAGGCGGCGGTCGCAACGGGCACGGCGAAGGCCCACTGGCCGCGGTAGGTGCGCCGCTGGCCCTCCTCGGTGGCGCCCTCGACGAGCGCCCACCACTCGCCCTGGCCGGTGGCCGGGTCGATCCGCACGCCGGTGTCGATGACGTTGAGGCGGGCACCGAAGGCATGCAGGACGTCGGCGGGCTCGACGAGCATGCGCGGGGTCTCGAAGGCGATGGGCAGGCCGGCGGAGATCCGGGCCGTCTGGGCGGCGGCCGGGTCGGCGAGCTTGTAGCCCAGGTCGATGGCCACCTGCTCGGCCAGGTCGACGCTGCGGGTGTAGGCGCCCTTGCAGTATTCACGGGCCGGCTTCCCGAGCTTGCTGTACGCGTGGAAGGCGCCGTACTGCTCGGTGATCGCGACGGCCCAGACGACGGCGACGAAGCCGACGACCTGCTCGGACTCGACGACTACCACGTCCCCGTCGGCCACCTGCTCCTGGTCGGCGGCGGCGCGGACGTCGGCGGTGCTGGCGAAGTGCCACACCTTCGGCTTGGCCTCCTCGGCGGCGGCGCGCGCCGTGTCGACGGCTTCGATGATCTGGCCGAGCTGGAAGGCGGCGGCGGCCTGCACGTTTCCCTGGGCCAGGCGCTCCGCGTAGGTCTCGCTCATGGTCGGGTCCTCTCTGTCTGTCTGGGGCGGTTTGTGGTGCTACTTTCATTCTTTCCAAATCGACTTGCCCTAGCCAGTTTTCACAATCACATTCGGTAAAGTGACCGCAAAGGTTCGACGTCGCCGCTGACGTTCAGTCGGTTTGGTCAAACCGCCTCGTGAAAGACTGGAGCCATGCCCAAGCCCTATTTCGGCAAGCAACCGCTGCCCGAGTACCAGCCCAGTGACGCCGCCCGCGAGGCCCTCGCCGCGTGGAAAAAGGCCCTGGAGGACGAGGAGAAGACCCGCCATGCAGCCCGCAAGGCGCTGGCCGAGGAGCTGAAGGCTGACACGGATCTCCCCTACGCGGCCGTGGCCGCGCACCCGCTCGTGCCGTGGACCGAGGCGACTCTCCGCATCATCGGCACCGAGTACAAGGTCCCGCCCCGTCAGCCCAACAAGGCCAAGAAGGACTAGCCCCGACAACGCGAAGGGCCGCACCGTCCGGTGCGGCCCTTCTGCGTGTCTGCGTCAGCCAGCCTTGATGAGGACGCCGACGAGGATGACCAGGGCGACGACGACGGTCGCGATCTTCTGCTCGCGCGGCAGGTCGACGAACCTCATCCGCTCGGGTTCGAGGATCTCCTCCCCGTCGGGGATGTGTCCGCCGTGGAAGTCGCGCCGGTGGGTGTCGCGCTCAGCCCTGGCTTCCGCCTTGGTGGGGACCTCGGGCGACGTCGTGCGGCACTGCGGGCACCGGTAGGCGTACCCGTCCACGGTGGACCTCCTCATGAGCGCGTCATTCTTGCTCATGATGCGCGATGCGGTGCCCGACCGGTCCATGGTTTCCCTCATTTCACGATTCGAAGGTGCCGTTCGATTACTCGTCGGGGAGGCGCTCGATCACCCAGGCGGCCGGGCCGCGGTCTGGGTCGTTTACCCACCGGTAGCCGCGTGCGAGGTCCTCTTCCGTCCAACCGTCTGGCGCTCTCCGGACGCTCTCCGGGGCCTCTCCGCTGCTCTCCGGTCCCGGAGATTTCAGCAGGTCAGGACCACTCTCCGCCCCGGAGGTCTCCGGGGAGCGCGATCCTGGGCCGTCCCCAGGGAAGGGGAAGGGGGGAAGCTGATCGCGGTGGATACCGGCCCGCCCGGCGACACCCCCCGCGCGGAACGTACGGGAGGGGTCCCAGCCGGCCGCGACGAGCACCTCCCGCAGCTCCTGATCGGTGGCCTCCGCCAGGCCCGGGAGGCGCTCCCGCATGGACGGTCGGAGGGTGCTCAGGTGGACCCCGTTGTCGGCCCCGATCAGCTCCCGGACGAGAGCCATCAGCGGGGGCTCGGTCACGGCCTCGCCGGCGTCCTCGTCGAGGCCCTCGGCGGGGACCGCCGCAGGGTCCTTCGAGAGCTTGACCTGCGCCTTCTTCTTCGCGCCTTTCTTCGGCTTCTGCCCGCCCTTCTTCGCCCCCTTCGACTTGGCGGCCTTCTTCAGCAGCTGGTCGAACGCGCCGCGGGTGGCGGAGATCGAGGCCAGGCACCAGAGCCAGATGACGGCGATCACCGTCTGGGCGGGCCACATGCCGACGGTCCGGGCGAGCAGGTACAGCAGCACCGCCACTCCCCCGAACCTCGCCAGGACCGAGCCGCCCTTGCCGTACGCGCCCGTCAGCCAGCCAGCGAACAGGCGGCCCAAGATCCGGCTACCGGCGAGGATCATCAGGCCGAACTTGGCGAGCCCGGTGAGCAGGCGGCGGCCGAGGCTCACGGCGGGCTTCCGGCCCGCCCTGGCGCTGCGGCGGGCGAGGTCGACAACGGCCTTCGGGTCGGCGTACGGGCGCAGGTCCGGGATCACGAAGGCGGGAATCCGCTCGGGCTCCTCCCGCGGCTCATCGTCGCCGAGCTCGTCGACGCCAGGCTCAGGCTCACCGGGCTCATGAGCCTGAGCCGCTGTGAGCCCACCGGGGTCGGCGGCGAGCTCACGCACCTTGAGCCCCTCGTCGGGGCTCGGCGTCTGGTGGGTGGCGGCGGTCATCCGGCGAGCCCCATCGCGATCTCGTGGATCCGCTCGGCGGCGATGCCGTACCCGGCGCCCGCGCCCGACGCGACGTAGAAGAACGCGATCGAGGTCATGGCGACCTGCTGCCGGGTCATCTTCTTCCACAGCAGCAGCGCGATCAGCGTCAGCGCGATCCCCGGCATCGAGTAGCCGGGGAACGCCTTGCCGAACATGCGGATGCCGTCGTTGACGAGGTCGGACACGAACGAGAACGGCGGACCGGCGGCCTTGAAGGAGGCACCGGCGAGCAGGCTCAGGAAGACGATCCAGCCCCACCCGAGGGGCTTGAGCTTTCCGCCCTCGTTGTCCTTCGTGCCGAACCACAGGATCACGCTCAGGACGCCGGCCACGCCGACTATGCCGAGCGCTCCCAGGAAGCTGTTCACGGGTGTTCTGTCCGTTCTCTTCAGTGCGGTATGGGGTTGCCGTGGAGGGCAGCGCCGATGACGGCCGACGTCGTCAGGCCGCGTGCGGCCCAGTGGACGACCAGCGACCAGCGGCGCGTCGCGCGGTCGAGGGCCAGGAGGAGGACGGCGCCGACTCCCCAGAAGTAGGCGTCGGGGTTGTCGCGCAGGGCGAGCGGCGAGTCTGCGATGCTGCGGATCACGTCGTGCGCGTACTGCGGGATGCCGAAGAAGAAGCCGGCCCCGAGGCCGGTCCCGTGGTAGATCAGGAACTTCGCCTCGGGCGACATCTCGCGTGCGGCCTGGACGAGCGACTTCCGCTCTTTCGCCTGGCCTGTGGCGGGCGTGAACACGGGCGTCGCGAACGGCGGCCGGGAGGAGCCACCGCCCGAGGGCCGCCACCTGCGGGCGCGCTTCGCGGGCTGCCCCTCCCCCGCGTCCTCGTCGTCGTCGCCGGGCTCCTCTTCGTCCTCTTCGCCCAGGTCATCGGGGTCGCCGTCATCGTCGGCGCGGGAGCGCTTCAGGACCTTCTGCAGGCGGGGGCGGCGGCGCCTCTCGGCCTGCTCGGTGGGCTCCTCGCCCTCCTCCTGGTCGTCGGCGTCGTCGGGCTCGCCGGGGGCAGGCTTCTCCTCGTCGTCGTGCCCCGTCGCGGCTGGCTCGTCGCCGACGAGTGCGAGCTGCGGCTTGCGCTCCTCCCACCACCCCGGCATGCGGGGCGCGCTCGCCCGACGCGGGGCGGGCACCTTGGCCGTCGGCTCGTAGTCGGGCTTCGGCGGGACGGCAACGGTGGCGGGCTGCTGCTCGGCCTCGTCGTCAGGGGCGTGACCGGCGGGGCGGACGCCGAGGCGGAGCAGGGCGGTGCGGACGGCGGTCTCGTCGTCGTCGGGCTCAATGTGCTCAGTCATGCGTAGAACCCCGTCCCTTCTCCGTTGAGCTGTCGGGCCTCGATGAGCCTCAGTTCTGCGGTCTTCTCATCGACGCCGAGCAGTGGCGCCACCGACGCGGGCGTGAGTCGATCACCGGCCTTGAGCCGCCCGGCGAGCTTGACGACCCGGTGAGCCTGGGTCAGGCGCCGCTGCGCGGTGGCTGGGCTCACGCCGAGCAGCGGCGCGGCCGTCTTCTTCGTGATCTGCTCGCCGCTCTGGAGCTTGGTCGCGAGTTCGATGATCTGGCGCATTTCGGTACTGGCTGCGGGCGCGGGCTCGCGCTGGTCGTCCTGCTCGCGCCCCTGCTCACGGGCGGGCTCACGATCGCCCTGAGCCCGGCTCGCGCCCGCGTCGCCGGTCCCCTGCTCGCCAGTGGGCGGGGCCGGTACCTTCGTCAGCGGCTGGTGGGGCGGCGTCGGCCTCTCGTGTCGGGGCTCAGGCTCACCCCACTCGGGCTCAGGCTCACCCCAGTCAGGCTCAGGCTCATCCCACTCACGCTCGGGCTCATCCCACTCAGGCTCAGGCTCATCCCGGCTGCTCTCGCCGAGCTCACTGGGCTCCGGCACGGGCAGGGGAGCCAACTCGATCCGCTCAGGCGACTCAGCGGCGGTGAGTCCGGCAGCCTGCGGGCTCACGGCAAGCATGTCGCCGAGTGCGAGGCCCGCGCCTTCGGTGAGCGTGACCCGCTGGACGCGGATCAGCTCGACGCCGAGCTCGGCATCGCCCTCTCCCGCGCGACGTAGCAGCCACCAGGCCGCGAGCTCCGACCAGTTCTGCACCCACTTCCACGGGTGCCGGTCGGCACGCGCACGGTGGTACGCGATCCGCCGCATGATCTGCGCGTTGCGGCGCTGCGCCTCAACGTCGAGGTTCGTCCGGTAGACGACGAGTCGCCGGGCGACCAGGCCGAGGCCTTCGGCCGCGACGCACATAGCCATGGGCGTGATCCCGTAGACCACGGATTCGGTGAGGGTGTCAGCGACGACCACGCCGGTCGCTGCCGCGGCGGCGGGCGCCGACCACAGACCGGCTCGGACAGGCCAGGGTGCGGCCTGCCCGAGCATGGTCAGCAGGACCATGACCAGGGCGAGGACGAGCGTCGCGCCCTCACCGGCCGCAACGACGCCGAGCGCCGTCGCCTGCCGGTCCGGCCCGAACTCGCTCACGACGTTCGTGAACGTGCCCCAGCCGCCGAGGCCGCCGAAGCCGATCATCGGGACCGTCGCGGAGATCAGTACGGCGCGCTGCCCTCCGGTGAGCTTGCGCGTCTCGGTCATGGGTCTGCCCTTCGCGTGTGGTCGGGACGTGTCGCAGGGAAGCCGGGCCCTGCCCCTGCGGGAGGGGACGGGCGAGGGCCCGGCGGTCATTCGGCGGTCAGGAGCGGCGGCGGAACAGGCCCGGCTTCTCCTCAAAGCCGAACTTCGTGCCGTCGGACCCGCCGCGCGCGACGGTCTCGCGGTGTCGTCGGCGGCGGCCCGCCGCGAGGTCGAGCTCACGGCCGCGACGCCGGGTGTTCTTGTCCTGGTCGCGGGTCGCGGCGTACGGGCCGACGGCGGGCGTGTAGCGCGGGCCGCCCGTCATCGCTTCGCGGATGCGGTCGAAGCGCTCGCCCATCAGCGGACACCGCCCCACCGCTCGGCCCCGGCCTTGGCGTTCCACTTCGTCGTCTCCGACTGCGCGAGCGCATCCTCTGCCCGAGCAGCCCGTTCCTGCGGCGTGCCTCGGTCCTGGCGGCAGGCAGGCACCGTCGCGGGCTGGGCGACGGTCTGGTTCGGCGTCTTCGTGCTGATCTGGCGGACGGTCATCGGCGCACCTTGCGCAGCTGCTTGTCCGCGCTGTCCGGGCGATTCCCCGGGCGCGCGTTAGTACCCTGTGGCATGCGTCAGCTCCATCTGACGTGGCCCCCGGTCGGCGTTTCCTAGGCCCCGACCGGGGGCCGACTTTTAGGCGCAACATCGCGTTGCTTGCCCGACTGTATGGGACTCCCATACAGTCGGGCAAGCGGCCATGGCAGATAGGAACCGGATGGCCGAGGAACAGACAGGCGGCAGAGGGGAGGCGCAGCGCGTGTTCGACGCCCTGGAAGCCCTCAAGGCAATCGAGGACGAGGCAGCCAGAGCCCGGGAGATCAGCGTGTTCCTCCGGGCGTACGGCCCGAAGATCAAGGAACTAAGCGATCTTCGCCGGGAGTTCGTCCTCGACCAGCGGCAACAACAGGGGGTCTCTGTCAGGAAGCTCGCAGCAAGGCTCGACGTCTCCCCGTCGACCATTCAGGACATCGAACGCGGCTACTCCGGGTCCGGCAAGACCCGGCCGCGAAAGGCGAAGGATGATGCCGATGCAGGCGACCGCGACGACCACGCCAGCGGCTGAAACAGCCCGGGGCGTGATCGTCCACCCAGCAGGACCTGACGATGTGGCGGTCTACCGTCTGCACGGCAGCGACGGGGGCCTGCTCCATGTGGGCATGAGCAAGGACCCGATTCACCGTTGGGCCGATGAACACCGGCACCGGCGCTGGTGGCCGGAGGTCACCTCATACGAATGGACCTGGCACTGTTCACGCGCCGAGGCCCGGAGAGTCGAGCGAGAACTCCTCTCGACCGGCCTCGCCAAGTACAACGTCCACAGCACGCCGGAGCACGGGCCCAATCAGCGCCGACAACGTGGGGCCAGGCGAACCCGATGAGTCACCGGTCCTTCATCAGGATGTGAAGCAGCGTCACTACACCAACCCCAACTAGGAGCGCGGCGCCGAACGAAGGATGCTCCAGGGCCGCGTACACCGCGCCACAACCCACGAGTACCAGCAGAGCCGTCCTCTGATCCGTTTGACCGTTCACCGGTGAGCCCTCCCGCGCCTGGGCCGCCATCCCGTTCGGCAGCCGCCTGCATATCTCGAGCACCTTTGACGAGGGCCCTGCATCTGGAGGAATCAACGACTGTAATCCGGACAGAATTCATAACCCGCACCCCCGCAGGCCGAGTTGGTCGTATAATCCGGCGCACGTCGGCGGACGACTCTTTGACGCCCGCCGGACGTGACAGCCGGCGAAAGCCCCCGCCGCAAGGAGCGCGGACCTCAAAGGTCTGAGTCTGAGTGGAGGTCACCGATACCGACCGGCCCTCTCGGACGGCCCCTGACAGGCTCACCCGCGAGGACCCGGCTCTGGTTTCCGGCGAACGTCAAGCTTGATGCTTCGCGACCTCGACGCGCAGTTCCTGCAGGCGGCGCCCGCTGGGGACGTGCGTGTACTGACCCCAGCCGTTGATTTCGCTCCCAGTCTGCGTCTTCAGTGCGGGGGAGGGCTGGGGGAAGGCCCGGCCGTCGGGGATTTCGACCCAGCCGTCAGCGGTGATGGTGGCTTCGTGGGTCCGCTGGAGCCGTGACTGGTGGTGGCGGAGCTTGTCCCCGGCGGCGGCCAGGCCAGCTTCGATGATGGGCATCAGGGCACCCGTTTTGCGGTTGCCCGCCTTGTCGGCGGACGGCTTCTTGTCGTTCAGGAGTTGACGACGCAGCACGTCATTCGGGGTGTCAACAAGGGGTTCGCTGTGACGTTGCAGGTAGGCGAACACCTCGTCGTCGACCTCGATGGTCCGCATGGGCTTGGGCATGGGGCACCTCCACGTTGAACTTTGGAACCCTCAGTCTGCCAGATTTAAAGTTTGGGGTGCAAGGAGGTCAGCGCAGGCACCCCCGGGGACTCTTCGGAAACCGGAGGGCTTGCGCGGGCGGCGTCGTTCCAGGCGCGGAACGGCACCAGGTCGGACGGGTGCGCACTGGAAGGTGAAGGCCTCCATCCGGCGCCATGCGCGGGCGTGCCGCCGCCGCTTCCAGCGATGGCGAACACGCATCGGGATCAGACGCACGAGTCCGCCTGCTCCGTGTCGTGGTGGGCCTCGCCCTCGGGGTGCGCGGTGTGCGGCTGGCGGCAGAACTTGCAGCGGGGCAGCCGCCGCTTGGCGTCGCTCACGCCCTGGTACTCCTTCACGAAGCCGGGGCAGCCGCTCAAGGCCTTGTCGGGCCAGTGGGGTTCCGGCTCGACGGCGGGGTCCAGGCGGTCGCCACAGTCGGCGCACGTGCGGGACTTGACCCACAGGTATCGGGCGTTGCGGTACTCGCTGGTGACCTCCCATGCGAGGTGCGCACACTCGGGCGCGACGACGGGGTCCAGGCGCTCGCCGCACTGTCGGCAGCGGCGCACGAGGACGAGGCCGGCCACCGTGCGGATTTCGTCGTCCTCGTCGTGCGCGCATTCCGCCGTTGCGGCGGGGACCGTGTCGAGACTGGCGATCGCGGCGCGCTGCCCGTCTGCGCACATCTCCGCGAGGCGCATGCCGGGCCAGCAGCTGCCGCACGCTGTGGCATGCGAGACAGCGGCGTCGTAGGCCACGGCGACGGCCTGGAGGAGCGGCATCGACTGGACGGGCTTCGGGTCCTCGCCATGGATCCATGCGGCGAGCGCGTCGGCGTACGCGCCGCGTGCGCGCGCCACCTGCTCGTCGAGGGCATCGGCGTGGTGGCGCAGTCGGCCCAGGTGCGGGGCGAACTCGGCGGCTTTCCGGGCGAGCGGCTCGGGTAGCACCTCAGCCAACCGGACCGGGGTCCGCTTGATGCCGTGGCCCGGGTCGAGGCACAGCTTCAGGAAGCTGCGGAGAGCCTCCGGGGTGTCGCAGTCGGTCAGGTTCGTCATCGGGCTCTTACTCCTCGTGGCTCAGAACGGCGGGGGGACGGTCGGTGGTCTGGGGGTGGGCGGCGCGCTGAGCGCGGCGGCGGGCGGCCTCGGCATGGAGGGCTTCCGCCTCTTCTCGGGCGGCGTCTTCAGCGGCCCAGCGCGCCATGAGCGCGGTGATGGCGTCGGCGGGCGCGTCGCGGCACCTCCGGCACATCCCGTCGTCGGGGAGGTCGCCGGCGAGCGGGCGGCCGCAGTCGACGCACTCGGGGCGTGGAGTCGAGGCGCCAGGGGGCCGACGCGGGTCCTCGCCGCGGTTGTAGGCGGCGCGGCGGTTCGCACGGCGCTCGACGCAGGCCCGGCACTCGGCGCCGGTGTCGACCATGACGCCGTCCTCGCACGACGGGTCGGGGCAGTACGGCGTGGGGCCGATCAGCGCCATGGCTGCGCCGATCGGATTCCGGATCAGGCCGTCGTAGAAGGCCGGTTCGAAGCCCCAGCCAACCCACCGGCGGCCGATCCGCCCGGCGATCTGCGTGGGCGTACGGGCATCCAGGGCGGCGAGCACCGCGCGGTGGTTGTTGCCCGGGATCCGCTGGCCGGGCAGCTGCGCGAGCAGCGGGCGGGGAAGCGCCGCCTCGACGACTCGCAGGGCCGCTCTCTGCTCACTGGTCAGACGCAGCTTCTTGCCCGTCGCGGCGGAGCCGCTGTTCGCTCGCGCGCTACTACCTGCATCAGTCCTACGGACGTCAGCGGCGCTACGCGCCGAAGGCGCACTCTCTCCACTCTCTTCTTCAACACCTTCTTCTAGATCTTTTACCGCCGCATCCGTGCGGCCAGGGCTAGCCGCACCCGTGCGGCTAGGGGTCGCCGCATCGCTGCGGCCAGGGGTAGCCGCACCCGTGCGGCCACCCCCCAGCGAATTCCGGGCTGCCTTGCGGGCTGCATCGCGCTGGGCGGCCCGCTCGTCCCACCGGTAGTGGTCGAGCAGTTCGTACACGCTCGGCAGGTGCCGCTTCGGGTTCCTCGGATCAGGCTGGCGGTCGACGCGCAGCAGGCCGTGCGCCTCCAGTCGTTTCGTCGAGCGGTCCACGGTGTCGACCGACCGGCCTATGCACTCGGCCAGCCGCTTGCGCGTCGGGACCCAGTCCGGGACGTTGTTCGGGTCCACCTCGGCGGACTCGGCGGACTCGCGGGTTGCGGTGTCCACGAACGACGCGATGGCCGCGTAGAGCGCCTTGTCGACCGGGTCCACGCTGCCATCACGGGCAAGCTCGGCGTCGAACTTGACCCAGTCGACGACGGCGCCGCGACGGATGACGCGGGGACGCTCGGTGCTCACAGATGCTCGCTTTCGAGTGGTGCTGGAGGGGACTGCTGAGCACGTCGAGAAGATCGCCGACGTGCGGAACTCCTTCGCGGACGCTGTCGGCCGTGCCCGATATGGCAACGGCGCCACCGTCCTGACCAGCCGCGGTAAGCGCGTCGCTGCGATCGTGTCGATGGAGTTCTACGAGCAGGCCCTTGAAGCGCTCGGGCTGGAAACCGTCCAGGCCCCGTCCAAGGAAAAGTGACCCCCGCGACCGTCGCATCACAGGTCACCTCGCAGCCACGTCAGCAGGTCCTCGTCTGAGCCGTGCGTGTGCGCCTGGTCGAAGTCGATGAATCCGCCCCGTTCTTCGGTGGTCGTCGCTGATCCGTGGCAGCCGACGCACAGGTTCCGCACCAGCCCGTCCCGCTTCGACTTGTGCGGGAACAGGTGCTTGCGGTGGCGGCAGAGCTGGCAGTCGCCGAGCGGTGGAGGCGTCGCCGGCGTCATCGCTTCCCCCCGTCCCGGGCCCATGACGGCGCCCGCCGCGCGGGTTGCCGACGGCAGCCCCGGGTGGCCCGCTGGAGGGCCCAGACGGCTACCCGATGGGTCATGGAGGCCAGGACCGGCGGATGCCCGAGGAGCCCTGCGGAGCCGGTCAGGACGGTGAACAGGTACAGGCCGACGAAGATCACCGGCCACCGCCGAGGTTCCGAGGGGTGGAGGCCGTGTCGCCGCGCTCATCTCGGTCGCGGCGGCGTTCGTCGAGACGGATGATGCCGAGGCAGCGTGTCATCGGTTCGTCGCTCTGCTGCCCCTTGCATGTGGCCACGTGGGGCTTGTGCAGCTTCTCGTAGGGGGCGGCGGGCAGTTCCTCCGTTGGCCGGCGCGAGAGCCATGTGCCCCGCCCGTCCCGGGAGACGGCCGTGTTGCCGTCCGGGTGCGGCGCGGCGTCGACTGCGAGCCGTTTCCTGCCCTCGGTGAGGGTCCACCGGATTGCGGCGCCGCAGACCCCGCAGTACGAGGGGCTGGGCATCAGGCCACCGCCTTGCGGGGCCGCCCGTGCTGGTCGCGCAGCTCGACGCCGGCGGCGAGGAGACGCGTCCGTATGAACCCGAGCCCGTGCCCGGTCCGGGCCTGGATGGCGCGCAGGCTCAGGCCACGCCTGTACAGGCCCGCGAGGTGCTCGGCGACCTGATCAACCTCGACGGGCTGACCGCCGCTCGGGCGGAGCTTCACCCCGGCCAGGAGAAGCTGGTGGCGAACGTACCGGTACGAGTGGCCGGTCACTTCCGCGACCGCGTTCAGGCCCAGCCCGTCGTCGTACAGTCGCGCGAACTCCTGGGCGATCGGGGCGGGCTCGGTCGGTGCGACCTGGTGACGCAGTTCGACGCCGGCCGTGATGAGCCGGAGCCGGGTGTACTCGAACGACCGGCCGGTGCGGGCGGCAACGGCACGGATGCTCAGGCCCTCCTCGTAGAGGGCAGCGACGTCCACGGACACGGACGCACCTTTCTGCACTGGTGGATGTGGGGCGGGGCCGCCCAGTTGGGGCCCCGCCGGGGAGGGGGTCAGGCCCAGAGGACGAGGGCGACGGCCAGGCCAAGCACGGGCGACCACGGGCCGATGACCGGTATGAACGCGGTCCCGGCCCAGACGACGACGCCGAACGACAGGCCGGCCATGAACTTGCGGAACTTCTTCACCCATCCGCTCCTGTTGTGCTGTGCGCTTCCAATTCGCGCTGGTCTCCGAGTCGGGCCCGCTCCGCGTACACCTGCACGGCATGCGCCTGCTTGCGGGCCCGGTGCGTCTCCGCACAGGTCTTGTGGGAAGGCCGGCCCTCCTCGTCGCGGAGGCAGGTCGGCCCCTTGCAGAACCGGCACGGCCTGGGCCGCTGAGCCCAGTGCCGTCTCGCGTCGGACCAGTCCAGGACCCCGCTCGCCGGGAGGAAGTCAGCCGGTCCCGGCCGCCACTTCCGCGACATCGCCACCTCCCGGTCTCCGGGAGTTCCGGCGGCGGCGCCTCTGCTGCCGCCGCCGGAACGTCTGCCGCTCGTCCTTGTCCAAGCCGCCCCAGACGCCGTTCGGCTCCGGCCGTTCGAGAGCCGCTTCAAGGCACGCCTCGATCACCGGGCACCGGACACAGACCGCCTTCGCTTCCCTCGTGACGAGCAGCACCAGCCCCTTGGGGAAGTCCTCGGGGAAGAAGATCGAGCGGTCGTCCAACTCGCGGCAGGCGGCCCGGTCGGACCAGTGCGGAGCACGCGAGAGGGTGTCGGGCGCGTAGCGGCTTGGACGAGGCATCAGCGGTCGGCCTCCCCGCCGCCGGACGCGATGGTCGCGCCGGCGATGGTGACTGCCCGGAAGGCGATGGTGTCCTCCCGGTCGGCTACTTCCTCGAGGTCCGCCGCATGCGGCGGGGGCGGCGTGGGCCGGGCGTACCTGGGGGGACTCGGGCGACGGTGCTTCCCCGTCGGCCGCAGCCACAGCCACATCCCCAGCGACATGCCCGGGGCGAGCATCGGCACGAGCCACCAGCCCACCGACGACAGCCGCTGAACGAGCTCGGCGAACCACACCAGGACTGAGAGGATCGTGCTCATCCCTCAACCCCCCGCCAGTTCATGACGGTCTTCTCCGTGACGCCGAGCAGCTTCGCGACGCTGCGCGCCGACTCCGTCGAGTGCTTCGCCGCGTACCGCAGCTCTTCCGGCTCCAGTGCCGTGTGCGGCAACGTCCCCTTGAGGACTCGCTGAACGGCGACCACGTCGACGCCCCGGTCCCAAGTGGCGAACTCGGTCAGGCTGTTCATGCGGCCTCACCGGCCTTGTGCGCCTCGCGCATGGCCCGGTCCTGCTGGTGCTCACCGGCGACGCAGCCCGGGATCTTGCACGACCGGGTCAGGTTCCCCTCCGGCTCACGCCCGTGGTGCAGCCGGAACGCCACCCGGTACGCGGTCTGGATGCTTGTCCGGTGCCGGACTACGGGCGTCCCGCACTTCTCTCGCGTGCCGGTCCACCGCCGGTGGCCGCCCTCGACGGGCTCGGACTGCTCGTTGAACGCCTCCTCCCACGAGCTGTAGTTCGCGCGCCGGCCGCGCACGTACGCGGGCAGCCCGACCCGTTTGCGGACCTCGTCGACCCGCCTCCAGCCGCAGCCCAGCTGGGCCGCGACTGCGGTGTTCGAGACGTCGTCTCTGGCGAGCAGCGCGCGGAGTATCTGCTCGTCGCTGACGTCGACAGTCGTGGTCATCGCTTCACCTCCGGCCACTGGGCCTTCTTGAGGGCCTCCCGCTGTGCGGCGGGCATGGAGAACTCAGGGCAGCCGAGCCAGTCGAGACCGGCCCAGCGCAGCCAGGCGGCATCGCATTGGTTGTCGTCCTCGAACTCGCGACCGGCCCGCTTGTACGCGGCGAGAGCCATCGGGACCTTGTCGCCCGAGCCCTTGCCGGTCGCGTAGTACTTCAGCGACGCGGCCACGACGAGGGCGTACGGGACGCCCTGCTTGTTCAGCAGGTTCCGAACCACGCCGTGGACCATGGCGATCGGCTTCGCCGCGTGGCTGTTTTGCGGGATGTCCTCCATCACCACCAGGTCGACCGCGGTGCCAAGGCCGAGATGCTCGCCGCCGACGGCGATCTGCACGGCTTCTTCGATCTGCGTCAGCCGGTGGTCGCCGTCCTTCTGCTTCGTCTTCACCGTGCTGGTCGACCCGTCGCGGTAGGCGATGCCCGATCCGGTCAGGGACAGGTCGAGGCCGACCACGGTGAACTTCCGCTGCTCGTCGGTGCGTGCGCTCACTGGTCCCCTCCCTGTCCGCCGTCGAGCCACTCGGCGGGAATGGGCGGGGCCAGCTCGAGGTCAGGCCACTCCAGCCGCTCGCCGTTCGTGTCCTCGTTGCCGGGCGGGTCGTCGAGGTCGAGCCGCGCGGTGAAGTGCTCGCCGGCGAGGTCAGCGGCCTCCTTCCCGGACGCGGCGACGAACGGGGCCGCGCCGGTCAGGAATGCCCGCCGCGGGGACCAGCCGAGGACCGTCACCCACACGTGCGCGGTGTCCTCGTCGCAGCAGTCGAGACGACCGCCTTCCTCGACGGCGAGGACCGACACGACCGTCGGAAGCCACGTGTGCGTCACCGGGCACCGCCCTTCGCGATGCGCAGCGGGCGCACCGCGACGTAGTCCTCGGTGATCTGCTCGGGCAGCTGGATCCGCGTGAGGACCAGGTCGTCGGGGTCGGTGACGCCGAGGTTCGCCTTCACGTCCAGGTAGCGGCCGGTCAGGCGGGTCAGCTCCAGGCCCACGGCCTGCGCGAGAAGGTCAGCGAGGACGGTGACCTCTCGCTCCATGTGCCAGCCGAGGACAACGACCTGCGCCGTCCGTGTCTTCACGTCGACCGAGTTCACGTGGACCGCGCTGGTGTAGCGAGGCTCTTCGAGTGCCAGCAGGTAGCGGCGGCCCAGCTGGGTGATCCGCCACGCGCCCTCGTTGCCGTCCGCGTACCGGCGGGCACGCAACCCGCGCAGTTCCTCGGTGGGGTCCTCGAACGACTCGCCGCCGGCCAGGGCCCGCAGCACGTGCTCCGCCGCCTTCGGCAGTGGCTGCTCGGTCGCGTGCTTCACCACGCGGGTCTGCGCGACGCGCCAGGCGTGCGTGCCGCGAGTCGTCTCCGCCGAGCACGGGCACGCCCCGACGGTGGCCACCAACGCGGGGTCGCCCACGTGGCCGTGGCACTGCATCACGCTGCTTCGGCCCTTCTCACACAAACGGGCCGAACAGCACGGGCAGTTGGGGCAAGGAGCCTGGGCCGGGCGCAGATACTCAGGCCCGAACGGCTCGTCGTAGGTGATGGTCATGAGTCCTGTCCTGGGGTCTCGTGTCCGCAGCGGAAGCACTTCCGGGAGCCGTCCGCGCGCATCGCGTGCGGGGTCCGGCGCTTCTCGCGCGGGCAGTCAGCGAAGTCGGCTATGTCGGCGTGGCCTTCCGCCCACAGGGCGGGCAGCGCCAGTACGGAGGAGGCCGGGGCGGGGGCCGGGCCCGCGAACAGTGCGCGGGCCCGGCTCAACCAGGCGGCTGGCACGGCTACCGCCTCTTGTTCCTGTCGCGGTTGCGGCGCCTCGGCCGCGTCCGGCCGCGCCTCTTCTTCACGGCCAGGCGGGGCTCCGGGACGTCCTGCGACGCCTCGGCCGTCCTTGCGGCCTGCCGTGCCTCCGCCTCAAGCGCGGCCGTGTCCGGGTCGATCGCCGCGAGGATCTGCGGCACTCCGTCCTCGGCGGCCTGCTCGACCGCAACCAGGGCGCGCAGCTCAGCCGACTTCGGGACCAGCTTCGCCATGCGCCGGATCGCCGACTTCAGGTGCATGTCCGGGAACCGGGTGTGCCACAGAGAGTCCTTCTTGCCGTTCGCCTCCGCCCGCTGGTAGGCGCGGCTGAACTCGTCGCGGATCTCCTGAGCTTCCTCGGCGGTGACGACCGCGACCGCTGACCGGGCGCCGCCCTCCAGCCACGCGAACGCGTACGCGAACAGCGGCTCCCCGCGGTTCTTCTTCGACGCCAGCAGGTTCGGCTTGTGCACGAAGTCCTCGCCGACCCGGGCCGTGGGCACGTAGTCCCAGTCGTCGCCGTCGTAGACCAGGCCGGCCACTACGGACTTCACCAGGCCTGACCTGTACATGAGTTCCAGGTAGCCGTGGTAGGTGGCGAGGAAGGTGGCGATCCGGTCGTCGGCGGTGATGACCGCCTGCTGGCCGTCCGGGATCAGCCCGAACCTGGCGCAGGTGATGACGCTCTGCAGGACGCTCGCCGGGGTGCAGTTCCGCAGCTTCGGCAGGACCGGGCGGAGCGCCGCGAGGAACAGGTCGACGCTGACGTGCTTCGGCAACGCGGCCTCGATGTCGGCCCGGAACTGCTCGATGTCGTGGCCGTGCCCGGCCGGGGTCTCCTCGGCGTCCTCACCACGGTCGTGCCGGATGCCCTCGGTGCTCACGACGGTCGCCGCCCGCGCCTGGACGCGTTCCTTCAGGGTGGTCAGGGCCATGGGTCACAGCTCCTTCGCGGGCACGCGGAGCACGCGGGCCCGGCATTTGCCGTACTCGGTGGGGTACTTCTCCTTGATCAGGTCCATGTCGAGGACCTCGACCGTCGTCCGGCACTCGGCGGCGATGATCGGGTAGTCGTTCTCGAACCGCTTCGCCGAGAACGTCCCGTTGGGGACGTACGACCAGGCCTTCTTGCCGTCGGCCTCCGCGATGCCGGACTCGCCGCAGACGAGACGCATCTCGTTCTCGACCTCGGTGAGCTGGTGGTCGAGCGCCTTGATCTGCTCGCCCAGGGTCGTCCGCCGCTTCCGCAGCTTCCGCGCCTTGTCCAGGGACACCTCGGCGACGTCTTTGGCCTTGACGTCCCACAGGCGGCCGAGGAGTTCCTTCGTCGCCTCCAGCCCGTCGGCAGGCGGGGGGAAGCCCTCGACCACGTGCCGCTGGAACCAGCGCCCGCAGGTGTCGACGAGGGTCTCGATCAGCTCTTCGTCGCGCTCGATGCGGTGGTACTTCAGCCGGTTGCCGCCGACGAGGGCCGTGACCCACGCGTACTTCCAGCCGCCGACCGCCATGTACCAGTGCGCTTGCAGGGCGGGCCCGTCGGGGACGCCGTCCTCCCAGTCGTCGAGCTGGTAGGCGGAACGGTTCTTCAGCTCGATCGGGGCGACGCCCAGGCCGCCGTCGTCGAGGGCGTACCGGTCGACGTTCGCCCTCATCCAGTCGTGCTCGACGTGCACGAGGGTGCCGGACGGCTTACCGATCTCGATGCCCGTGCGCTTACCGAACAGGTACGCGATGAAGTCCTCGATGTCGCGGCCGATGTCGGCCGCCTCGGTGTCGCCGTCGAAGACGTCGCGGCCGTGCTTGGCCTCGAACACGTGGCGCGGCCCGCGGTACTTGTCGAGGCCGAGGATCGCGGCGACGTCGGACCCGCCGATGCCGTTGCGCCGAGCCTCGTGCCACTGTTCCTCTGTGGTGTCGGCCGGAAGCAGCAACCGAGCGGTCGGAGCCTCCGGGACCAGGGCGATACTGTGTGGCAACGTTCCTTCTCCTACGTGGGATCGTTCGGGGGATTGAGGCCGTCGAGCCGTGCAGGGCTCGGCGGTCTCGTCGTATGCGGGGGTCTTCACGACGCCTTCCGCTCCGTGGCCGTGGGCGGCTCGTCGTCGAGCTGCGCCACGCCCTTCGCCGGTTGCAGATCTGCGACCGAGCAGCCGATGACGCGCGCCATTGCGCGCAGTCGCTCGGGGTTCGCGTTGCGGCGGCCGGCCTCGATGTCACACATCAGCTGGAAGCTGAATCCGCACTGCTCAGCCAGGGCTTTCTGTGTCAGTCCGGCGTTCTCGCGTGCGTGCGTCACCGCCTCCGGCGAATGGTGAAAGGGCGCGCCCTTGCGGCGTCGCATGCGGGTGTTGTTCATACGCACAGTCTATGCGTAGTGACGCGTAGTGCGAACATTTCGCGCGCAGTTCGCGCAGTATGTGACGTCAGTCACACAACTGCGCACCGTATTTCGCCGGTTCTTGCCGTCGTGTAGCGCAGTACTGCGTAGTTATGCGAACCTTCGCTGTATGGACGCGCAGACACCACAGCCACCCACAGAGGCTGTGCTCATCAAGGAGGCTCTTCGCCGAGCCCGCCTCTCAGGGCGCGAAGCGGCGCGAAGGGCAGGGCTAAGCGAGACCCGATGGCGGCAAATCGTCAACGGCTATCAGGACGTTGGAGGCGTGCGGATCGCAGTAACTGCACCCGACGAGACACTCGTCCGCATGGCGCAAGTCGTCAGCCTCACCTCGGACCAGCTCCGCCAGGCCGGCCGCAGCGCCGCCGCCGAACTCCTCGATGAACTCGCAGCGCCGCCGACGCCCGCGAGCACGCCGGGAACGCCCGGGAGCGACGCCCAGGTCGAGGCGATCACCGCACTGCTGGCCACACTCAGCCCCGAGGCGCGAGACCAGGTGCTCAGCCGATTCGGACGCCAGGCAGCTGGCGAGTCCACCCCGACGGACACATCCGGGGACACCTGGCACCGCCAGGCGGGATAACTATGAGTAACCGTAACCGCACATCACGTTACGGTTACAAACATGAGGCGCGCATAGAAACCGATTGCACAGCAAGACGATCATGGCCCCTTACGGAAACACATTCGTTTCGATAAGGGGGCGCACGTGGCTGAGGTGGTACTGGCTGGCGTGCTTGGCGCGGCAGTCCTGGCGATCGTTCTGCTTCACAAGAACAGTCAGAGACAGGCGGATCGTCTAGCAAAGGTCGAAGCCGAGCTCGCCGCCGAGAAGATCGCCCGCATCACGCAGCAACCGCTGCCACTCGCTCTGCCGGTCGACGACGGGCCCGAGCCGGTACGCCGGAAGCGGCACCTGGCTCTCTACATGGGCGGCGCCGTGGCCGCCTTCCTCGCTTCCCTCGGCTCCCGCCTCCGCGACCTCGTACGCGGACGCCGAGCGGTGGCCGCCACCGTCGCCGCGAGTTCCGTCCTCGTCGCCACCAGCGCCTTCGCCTACTACAAGAACACCGGCAGTGACGAGACGCCAGACTCCGGCGGGCAGGCCCCGGTGGCAACCGCCCCCGACCTCGGCGACAGCGACACCCAGACCCCGGAGCCAGGCGCGACCGGCGAAGACAACAAGGACGAGAACGGCACGACGCAAAGGGAGAGCACCACAAGCTTCGGCGCCGGAACCGCGCCCCTCGGCCAGTCCGGCACCACCGGCGACGAGCACCCTGGAGCAAGTCAGCGGGACGACGGTGACCAGGAAGCACACAGCGATCAGGAGCGCCCAGGACGCGGCGCCTCGGACGCGCCGGCCACCCCGGCCCCGGCCGCGACTCAACAGCCCGCGCAGAGCCCGGCTCCGCCGCCGACGGCCGATCCGGAACCGAGCCAGCCGCCGGCCACCGAACCGCCCGCCGACGACGACAAGCCCGGCGACGACGGCCTCTGTATCGGAGTCCCGCCGCTCCTCGAACTCTGCCTTCCCGGCAAGGCGCCGTAGCGGCAGGAACGTTCATCCCGCGACTGCCCAAGAGGCGACACAAGGGGGCCCGTTGGGGCCTCGTTCAACGTGTTCGGCCGTCGGAGTGGAGTGATTTCACTTCGGCCGAGCATCGGCCGAGCTAATGATCTTGAGGAACGCAAAGAGGCCCCCGCCGAAGCGGGGGCCTTGTCGTTTGCGCTGGTCAAACGGTTCTGCACGCGTAGGTGGTGGTGGGGCGGGTGGGACTCGAACCCACGGCCGACGGATTATGAGTCCGCTGCTCTAACCGGCTGAGCTACCGCCCCATAGCGGCGTGTCGCGTACATGTGTACGCGCCGTGTGCCGCAGCATAGCCGCTCATACGATCTCACGCTTCGGCTGGTCGACCTTGCTCGACCCGGGAGACCGCGCTGCGACCTGCACGGTTCCCGACGGCGTGGCACCGGCGGCAACCGACATGAAAAAGGACCCCCAAGGGGTCCTCGTTCACGATGCTCCCCCGACTGGACTCGAACCAGTAACCTGCCGGTTAACAGCCGGCTGCTCTGCCAATTGAGCTACGGAGGACCGAGCTCCCCCGACTGGACTCGAACCAGTAACCTGCCGGTTAACAGCCGGCTGCTCTGCCAATTGAGCTACGGAGGAATGCCTCGTTGCATCGAACGTACCTACCTGGGTATTCGCCAGGGGGCGGGCGCTCGCTGCGACACATACATTAGCGCAAGCAGGGGGGTGCTCCGCCAATCGGTTCCCCCGGCACCGACGCCACACCAGGAACCTACGCAAGGAGAGGGTGGCCGCCATGCGCTACAAGCTGACGTTCCTCGTCGGGCTCGCGGTCGGTTACGTGCTGGGCACGCGCGCCGGACGTGAGCGCTACGAGCAGCTGAAGAAGTCCGCGCGGCAGGTCGCGCAGAACCCCGCCGTCCGCAACACCGCCGAGACGGCCGCCCAGCAGGGCCGCCAGTACGCGGGCAAGGCGTACCACGCGGTCAGCACCAAGGTCGGCGACCGTATGCCCGAGTCGGTCTCGAGCAGGGTCCGCTCCCTGCGTGAACGCAGCTCCCACAACGGCGCCGAGGACGACTGGGGCACCAGCAACACGTAACGGCACCATTGCGGTATCGATCACACCGACTCCCTCAAGGGGCGCGGGGAACTGCGCGACCAGCCACGACGGCGCCGCACGCGACGGACCACCGGCACCCTTACGGTGCCCAACGGCCAAACCCAGCGGAGCGGTGCGGCAGAATTTTCAGTATGGGGATAGTCGCCGGGCTGGACAGTTCGCCCGATTTCACTCGTATCGTCGTCTGCGACGCGGACACCGGAGCCGTGCTCAGGCAGGGGTATGCGCCGCATCCGGTGGAGAATCCGGACAGCGGGGGCCGGCCCAGTGACGTCGATCCCCAGGCCTGGCTGCTCTCCCTCGGGGAGGCGGCCGGCGGGGGGCTGCTCGAGGGCGTGCAGGCCATCGGGGTGTCCTCGCAGCAGAACGCGCTGGTCCCGCTGGACGCGCAGGGCAACACCGTGCGGCCCGCGATGGTCGGCGGCGACAAGCGCGCGCAGGTCGCGGCGGCCGATCTGATCGACGCGCTCGGGGGGCGCGAGGCCTGGGCGCAGGCCGTGGGATGCGTACCGCAGGCCGCCCAGCCGGTGACCAAGCTGCGGTGGCTCGCCAAGACCGAGCCCGAGGCCGCGCTGCGCACCGCCGTGCTGATGCAGGCCCACGACTGGCTGGTGTGGCAGCTGCTGGGCCGGCCTGTGAGAAGGACCACGGACCGGGGCGGGGCGTCCGGGACCGGCTACTGGTCCGCCGCGATGGGCGGATACCGGCCGGATCTGGTCGAGCTGGCGCTCGGTCACCAGGTCATGCTGCCCGAGGTGATCGGCCCCTCCGACGCGGCCGGTACGACACCGGAGGGGCTGCTGATCTCCGCCGGCACCGGCGAGACCATGGCGGCGGCGCTGGGGCTCGGGCTGGGCATGGGGGATGTGGTGGTGTCCCTGGGCGCCTCCGGGTCGGTCATGGCCGTCCATCCCGAGCCGCTGGTCGACCAGTCCGGGATGATCACCTCCCTCGCGGACGCGACGGGCATGCATCTGCCCGTGGTGACCACCCTGAACGCCGTACGGACCCTGCGCGGCGCCGCCGAACTGCTCGGCGCGGCCGATCTGGAGGGGCTGTCCGATCTGGCGATGAAGTCGACGCCGGGCTCGCACGGGCTGGTGATGCTGCCCTATCTGGAGGGCGAGCGGACGCCGAACCTGCCGCACACCGCCGGGACGCTGGCCGGGCTGCGCCGGGAGTCCATGAAGCCCGAGCACTTCGCGCGGGCCGCGTTCGAGGGCATGCTGTGCGGGCTCGCGGACGCGCTCGACGTGCTGCGCGGGCGGGGCGTGGGCGTGCAGCGGATCTTCCTGCTGGGCGCGGCGGCCGAGTTGCCGGCCGTGCAGGCGGCGGCGCCGGCGCTCTTCGGCGCGCAGGTCGTCGTACCGCAGCCGGCCGACTACGCGGCGATCGGCGCGGCCCGGCAGGCGGCCTGGGCGCTCGGGGCGAAGCAGGGCACCCTCGATCCGCGGACCCCGCCGGTGTGGCAGGGCGCGGCGGCGGTCGTCCTGGATCCGGGTGAGGATCTGGCGGTGGGGCAGGCGGTGCGGCAGCAGTACGTGTCGGTGCGGGAGCAGACCCATCCCGGGGCGTTCCGGGCATAGGGCCGGGACCGGGTCCACCGGTCCTCGTACGCGGAAGGCCGTATATCACGCAGCTCTCGGCTTAATCGGTTGAGGTAACGCGGGTGGAGTGTCCGACGATAGGGGCCAGGGGCAACCAATGCCCCTACCGCCGACTCCGAGAGACGTAGCGTGCTCATACGACTTCTGCGGACCTACCTCAGGCCCTACAAGAAACCCATCGCCCTGCTGGTGCTGCTGCAGTTCCTGCAGACCTGCGCCACCCTGTACCTGCCCACCCTGAACGCGCACATCATCGACAACGGTGTCGTCGAGGGGGACACCGGTTACATCCTGTCCTACGGCGGCGTGATGATCGGCATCTCGCTGGCGCAGGTCGTCTGCAACATCGGTGCCGTCTACTACGGCGCCCGGACCGCCTCCGCACTCGGCCGGGACGTGCGGGCGGCCGTCTTCGACCAGGTGCAGTCCTTCTCCTCCCGGGAGCTCGGCCAGTTCGGCGCCCCCTCGCTGATCACCCGGACCACCAACGACGTCCAGCAGATCCAGATGCTGGCCCTGATGGCGTTCACGCTGATGGCGTCGGCGCCGATCATGTGTGTGGGCGGCATCGTCATGGCGCTCGGCCTGGACGTCCCGCTGTCCGGGGTGCTGGTCGCCGTCGTCCCGGTGCTGGGCATCTGTGTGACGCTGATCGTGCGCCGGCTGCGGCCGCTGTTCCGGTCGATGCAGGTGCGCCTCGACACCGTGAACCGGGTGCTGCGCGAGCAGATCACCGGCAACCGGGTGATCCGCGCCTTCGTCCGCGACGAGTACGAGCAGCAGCGGTTCCGCAAGGCCAACACCGACCTCACGGACATCTCGCTGAAGACCGGCAACATGCTGGCGCTGATGTTCCCGGTGGTCATGACCACGGTGAACCTGTCCTCGATCGCGGTGGTCTGGTTCGGCGCCCACCGGATCGACGGCGGGCAGATGCAGATCGGTGATCTGACCGCGTTCCTCGCCTACCTCATGCAGATCGTCATGTCCGTGATGATGGCCACCTTCATGTTCATGATGGTGCCGCGTGCGGAGGTGTGCGCCGAGCGCATCCAGGAGGTGCTCGAGACCTCGTCGTCCGTGGTGCCGCCGGTGGCGCCCGTCACCGAGCTGCGCCGGCACGGGCATCTGGAGATCCGGGCGGCCGGCTTCCGCTACCCGGGTGCCGAGGAGCCCGTCCTCAAGGCGATCGACCTGGTGGCGCGGCCCGGCGAGGTCACCGCCGTCATCGGCTCCACCGGCAGCGGCAAGTCCACGCTGCTCGGGCTGGTCCCCCGGCTGTTCGACGCGACCGACGGGGAGGTGCTGGTGGACGGGGTGCCGGTGGCCGACGTCGACCCGGTCCTGCTCGCCCGGACCGTCGGGTTCGTCCCGCAGAAGCCGTACCTCTTCGCCGGGACCGTCGCGAGCAATCTGCGCTACGGCAACCCGGACGCCACGGACGAGGAGCTGTGGCACGCGCTGGAGGTGGCCCAGGCCAAGGACTTCGTGAGCAAGCTGGAGAACGGGCTGGACTCCCCCATCGCCCAGGGCGGCACCAACGTCTCCGGCGGCCAGCGGCAGCGGCTCGCGATCGCCCGGACGCTCGTGCAGCGGCCGGAGATCTATCTCTTCGACGACTCCTTCTCCGCGCTCGACTACGCCACCGACGCGGCCCTGCGCGCGGCGCTCGGCCGGGAGACGGCCGAGGCGACGGTGGTGATCGTCGCCCAGCGGGTGGCGACCATCCGGGACGCCGACCGGATCATCGTCCTCGACGAGGGCCGGGTCGTCGGCGCCGGCACCCACCGCGAGCTGATGACGGACAACGAGACCTACCGGGAGATCGTGCTCTCCCAGCTGACGGAAGCGGAGGCTGCCTGATGGCCGGGCCCATGGGACGCATGATGGCCGGCACCGGTCCCGACAACCGCTCGCTGGACTTCAAGGTGTCCGGCAGGCGGCTGCTCGCCCAGTTCAAGCCGGAGCGGCTGACGCTCTACGTGATGCTCTTCTGCGTGGTGCTCAGCGTCGGTCTGAACGTGGTCGGCCCGAAGATCCTCGGCAAGGCCACCGACCTGGTGTTCGCGGGCATCATCGGCCGGCGGATGCCGGACGGCGCGAGCAAGGAGCAGGTGCTCGACTCGATGCGCGAGCGCGGCGAGGGTCAGGTCGCCGACATGCTCAGGAGCACCGACTTCACCCCTGGCCAGGGCATCGACTTCGACCAGGTCGGTCAGGTCCTGCTGTTCGCGGTCGGGGTGTTCCTCGTCGCCGGTCTGCTGATGGCGGTGGCGACGCGGATGGTCAACCGGGCCGTCAACCGCACGATGTTCCGAATGCGCGAGGACGTGCAGACGAAACTGTCGCGGCTGCCGCTGTCGTACTTCGACAAGCGCCAGCGCGGCGAGGTGCTCTCCCGCGCCACGAACGACATCGACAACATCGGGCAGACGCTCCAGCAGTCGATGGGCCAGCTCATCAACTCGCTGCTGACGATCATCGGTGTGCTGGCGATGATGTTCTGGGTCTCCTGGCTGCTCGCCCTGGTCGCGCTGGTGACCGTGCCGCTGTCGGCGGTCGTCGCCGCGAAGGTGGGCAAGCGTTCGCAGCCGCACTTCGTGCAGCAGTGGCGCACCACCGGCAAGCTGAACGCGCACATCGAGGAGATGTACACCGGCCACACGCTGGTGAAGGTGTTCGGCCGCCAGGAGGAGTCCGCGCAGCAGTTCGCCGAACAGAACGACGCGCTGTACGAGGCCGGGTTCAAGGCGCAGTTCAACAGCGGGATCATGCAGCCGCTGATGTTCTTCGTGTCGAACATCAACTATGTGCTGGTGGCGGTGGTCGGCGGTCTGCGCGTCGCGTCGGGCGCCCTGTCCATCGGTGACGTCCAGGCCTTCATCCAGTACTCCCGCCAGTTCTCGATGCCGCTGACGCAGGTCGCGTCGATGGCGAACCTGGTGCAGTCCGGTGTCGCCTCCGCCGAGCGGATCTTCGAACTCCTCGACGCGGAGGAGCAGCAGGCCGACCCGGCGGCCGGCGCCAAGCCGGAGGAGCTGCGCGGGCGGGTCGCGCTGGAGCACGTCTCGTTCCGCTACGACCCCGAGAAGCCGCTCATCGAGGACCTCTCGCTGACGGTGGAACCGGGCCACACGGTCGCGATCGTCGGCCCGACCGGCGCCGGCAAGACGACCCTGGTCAACCTCCTCATGCGGTTCTACGACGTCTCCGGCGGCCGCATCACCCTCGACGGCGTGGACATCGCCCGGATGTCCCGGGACGAGCTGCGCGCCGGGATCGGCATGGTGCTCCAGGACACCTGGCTGTTCGGCGGCACGATCGCGGAGAACATCGCGTACGGCGCCTCGCGCGAGGTCACCCGGGGCGAGATCGAGGAGGCGGCGCGGGCGGCCCACGCGGACCGGTTCGTACGGACCCTGCCCGAGGGGTACGACACCGTGATCGACGACGAGGGCAGCGGGGTCAGCGCCGGTGAGAAGCAGCTGATCACCATCGCGCGGGCGTTCCTGTCCGACCCGACGATCCTGGTGCTGGACGAGGCGACCTCCTCGGTCGACACCCGTACCGAGGTGCTGATCCAGAAGGCGATGGCGAAGCTGGCGCACGGGCGGACGTCGTTCGTCATCGCGCACCGGCTGTCCACGATCCGTGACGCGGACACCATCCTGGTGATGGAGAACGGCGCGATCGTGGAACAGGGCGCGCACGCCGAGCTGCTGGAGGCGGGCGGGGCGTACGCCCGCCTGTACAAGGCGCAGTTCGCGGAGGCGGTGGCGGAGGTGGACTAGGCCCCAGGACAGGGCCAGGTGCCCACCTCCGGGTGGGCACCCCTCAGTCCAGATAGCCCCGAAGCTGGTCCGCGAACGCATGGTCCCGCAGCTTGTTCAGCGTCTTCGACTCGATCTGACGGATCCGCTCGCGCGTCACCCCGAAGATCCGGCCGATCTCCTCCAGCGTGCGGGGCCGCCCGTCGGCGAGGCCGTACCGGAGTTGCACGACCTTGCGCTCACGCTCGCCGAGCGTGGAGAGCACCGCCTCCAGGTGCTCGCGCAGGAGGAGGAAGGCGGCCGACTCGACGGGGCTGGTCGCGTCGCCGTCCTCGATGAGGTCGCCGAGGGCCACATCGTCCTCCTCGCCCACCGGGGCGTGCAGGGAGACCGGTTCCTGGGCCAGGCGCAGGACCTCGCCGACCCGCTCGGGGGCGAGGTCGAGCTGGCCGGCCACCTCGTCGGCGGTCGGCTCGTAGCCGCGTTCCTGGAGCATCCGGCGCTGCACGCGCACCACCCGGTTGATCAGCTCGACGACATGGACCGGGACGCGGATGGTGCGGGCCTGGTCGGCGAGGGCGCGGGACATGGCCTGGCGGATCCACCAGGTGGCGTACGTGGAGAACTTGTAGCCGCGGGCGTAGTCGAACTTCTCCACCGCGCGGATCAGCCCGAGGTTGCCCTCCTGGACGAGGTCGAGCATGGTCAGGCCGCGTCCGACGTAGCGCTTGGCGACGGAGACGACGAGCCGCAGGTTGGCCTCGATGAGGCGGCGCTTGGCCATGCGGCCCATGACGACCAGCCGGTCGAGGTCGAGGGCGAGGTCGCTGTCCAGGTCGGGCGTGCTGCTCAGCTTCTCCTCGGCGAACAGGCCGGCCTCCACCCGGCGGGCGAGTTCGACCTCCTCGGCGGCGGTGAGCAGCGGGATGCGCCCGATCTCCCGCAGGTACTGGCGGAACAGGTCGGAGGATGGCCCGCTGGTGTCGGCGGCCGCCCGGGCGGGGGGCGCCTCGACGGGCTCGGGGGCCTCTGCGGCCTCTGCGGCCTCTTCCAGGGCTTCCGGGGGCGGTTCCGTCTCCGGGTGGTGCGCGGCACGGTTCTGCGGCGGGACCGCGACCAGGGCGTCGTTCTCGGCGTCCGGTTCCGTGTCGTCGGTAGTGCTGGCGTTCTGCGTCAGGGTCTGGGTCTGCACGGGGGCGACCTCCAGGATGATCGCTGCTGAGGTGAGCGGCAGCGGTGCTGCGGGGGCCGCTCCGAGGACTCAGGCACCGGACCCAGTGTGGAGTACGACACATCCTCGCCACGAGGGGCGTGCGGTGACTTTTTGAGTCCGACCCGTAACCAGCTGTTCAGAGAGCCGCGGCGCCGTGTGCCTGGAGCGCCTGGTCGTACTGCTGAAGGACCCACAGTTCGTTCTGCACGGCGGCCAGTTGGGCCGGGTCGCCGCCTGCGCCGAGGCGGGTCAGCTGGGACTGGACGTCACGGACGCGGCGCTCCACGGCGCGGCGGCGCACCTGGACGAGGACCGTGCCGGCGTAGACCTCGTCGACCGTGCGGCGCATGATCGGCTCGACGGCGAGTTCGGTGACCATGGCGCGAACGGTGTCGTCGGGGGCGGCCTCACGGACGCGGATCAGATACTCCTGGGCGTCCTGGAGTCCCCACTCGGCGCCGCCCGCGTCCATGACGGCCTGGCGTACCGCGGCGTAGGGGGCGGCGGTGAACTCGTCGACGCCGTACGCGTCGAAGGCCGGGGAGACCAGCTCGGGGCGCTGGAGGGCGAGTTTGAGCAGCTCGCGCTCGGTGGCGTAGACGGGGTTGCGCAGGGTGAGGGCGGGGCCGGCGGTGGCGGGGCGGGGGGCGGCCTCGTAGGGCTGCTGGGGGCCGCCGCGGCCGGCCGGCGCCGGGCCCTTGCCGCCGCGGTCGCGGGCCCAACGGGCCAGCTGGGCGACGCGCTTGACGACGAACTGGGTGTCGAGGATGCCGAGCAGGCCGGCGAGCTGGACGGCGACCTCGTGCTGGGCGCCGCTGTTCTTGATGCGGGCGACGATGGGCGCGGCCTCGTCGAGGGCGGCGGCGCGGCCGCCGGGGGTGTCGAGGTCGTACCGTACGACGATCTGGCGCAGCGCGAACTCGAAGAGCGGGGTGCGCGGTTCGACGAGGTCGGCGACCGCCTCGTCGCCCTTGATCAGCCTGAGGTCGCAGGGGTCCATGCCGTCGGGGGCGATGGCGATGTAGGTCTCGGCGGCGAACTTCTGGTCGTCCTCGAAGGCGCGCAGGGCCGCCTTCTGGCCGGCGGCGTCGCCGTCGAAGGTGAAGATCACTCGGGCGCTGCCGTTGTCCATCAGCAGCCGGCGGAGGATCTTGATGTGCTCGCCGCCGAACGCCGTGCCGCAGGTGGCGATGGCGGTGGTGACGCCGGCGAGGTGGCAGGCCATGACGTCGGTGTAGCCCTCGACGACGACCGCGCGGCTGGCCTTGGCGATGTCCTTCTTCGCGAGGTCGATGCCGTACAGCACCTGGGACTTCTTGTAGATCGCCGTCTCGGGCGTGTTGAGGTACTTGGGGCCGTTGTCCGCCTCGTAGAGCTTTCTCGCGCCGAAGCCGACGACCTCGCCGCCGATGTCGCGGATGGGCCACATCAGCCGGCCCCGGAAGCGGTCGATCGGGCCCCGGCGGCCCTCCTGCGCCAACCCGCTGAGCAGCAGTTCCTTGTCGGTGAAGCCCTTGCCGCGCAGGAAGCGGGTGAGGTGGTCCCAGCCCTGGGGGCTGTAGCCGACGGAGAAGTGCTGGGCGGCGGCCTGGTCGAAGCCGCGCTCGGCGAGGAACTGGCGGCCGGTGTCGGCCTCCGGGCTGGTGGCCAGCTGTTCCGTGTACCAGTCGGCGGCGATCTTGTGGGCCTCGACCAGGCGGATGCGTTCGCCGCGCTGGTGGGAGGGGTTGTAGCCGCCCTCCTCGTAGCGCAGGGTGATGCCGGCCTGGGCGGCGAGCCGCTCGACGGCCTCGGAGAAGGTGAGGTGGTCGACCTTCATCACGAAGGTGAGGGTGTCGCCGCCCTCCTGGCAGCCGAAGCAGTGGAAGAGCCCCTTGCTCGGGCTGACCTGGAAGGACGGGGACTTCTCGTCGTGGAACGGGCACAGCCCCTTGAGGTTGCCGCCGCCCGCGTTGCGCAGCTGGAGATACTCGGACACGACGGCGTCGATCGGGACCGCGTCCCGTACCGCCTTCACGTCCTCGTCGTTGATCCGTCCTGCCACGCGTGAATTCTACGGGGGCGCGCCGACAGCTCCGGCGAGCCGTCGCGCCCCTCAGGGGCGCGGGGCCGTGACATATGCGGCTCGGCCACGGGGCGCGACAAGCCACGTAGGCCATACGTGCCAGACCACAGAACCCGGCAGACGCTAGGCGCGAAGGCTCTCCAACGGCACACGGGGATCGGCCAGCGCCTCGGTGTCCACGACGGCGCCGGAAGCGATCAGCTTCTGGATCGGCTCTGTGACGTCCCACACGTTCACGTTCATCCCGGCGAGGACCCGGCCCTCCTTCACCCAGAACGCGATGAACTCCCGCTTCCCGGCGTCACCGCGGATCACGACCTCGTCGTACGACCCCGGCGGCGCCCAGCCGCTGTACTCCATGCCCAGGTCGTACTGGTCGGTGAAGAAGTAGGGCACGCGGTCGTAGGTGACGTCCTTGTCGAGCATCGAGCGGGCCGCCGCCGGGCCGCCGTGCAGGGCGTTGGCCCAGTGCTCGACCCGCAGCCGGGTGTCGAACAGGCCGTGCGGGAAGGAGGCGACGTCCCCGGCGGCGTACACGTCCGGGTCGGAGCTGCGCAGCCGGGCGTCCACGGCGACGCCGCCGCCGTGGGCGCGGTCGGCCAGCGTGAGCCCGGCCGCCTCCGCGAGCGCGGTCCGCGGGGCCGCGCCGATCGCGGCGAGGACGTCGTGCGCGGGGTGCTCCTCGCCGTCGTCGGTGCGCACGGCGAGGACCATGCCGTCCTGGCCGACGATCTCGGTCAGCCGGGCGCCGAAGCGGAAGCGGACGCCGTGCTCGCGGTGCAGCTCGGCGAAGACATTGCCCAGCTCGGGGCCGAGGACGTTGTGCAGGGGGGTCGCGGCCGGCTCGATGACGGTGACCTCGGCGCCGTACTCCCGGGCCGCCGCCGCCACCTCCAGGCCGATCCAGCCGGCGCCCGCGATCACGAGGTGGCCGTTGTCGCGGCCGAGGGCGGTCAGGACGCCCTTGAGGCGTTCGGCGTGCGCGAGCCGGCGCAGATGGTGGACGCCCGCGAGGTCGGTGCCGGGGATGTCGAGGCGGCGCGGTTCGGCGCCGGTGGCCAGCAGCAGCTTGTCGTAGTGGACGAGGGTGCCGTCGTCGCCGAAGCGGACCGTCTTCGCCGTGCGGTCGATCGCGTCGACGGTCTGGCCGAGGTGCAGCTCGATGTCGTTCTGCGCGTACCAGGCGGGCTCGTGCACGAAGACGCTCTCGCGGCTCTCCTTGCCGAGCAGGAAGCCCTTGGACAGCGGCGGCCGCTCATAGGGGTGGTCGCGTTCGTCGCAGATCAGTATCACGCGGCCGGTGAAGCCCTCCGCCCGCAGCGTCTCTGCCGCCTTCGCGCCGGCCAGGCCTCCTCCGACGATGACGAATGTCTGATCCGCGTCGACCACGTGATGCCTCCTCGTAAGAGAACCGCCACATGCGAGCGTCCCGCACGGAGCGTGATGGGGGAAGGGGACGTGGCCCGATCAGGCCACGCTGGGTCACGTTCGGGTCCGTTTGGGTGCACTTGCGCGTGCTCCTGCCCCAAGGGTCACGGGTGCCCGGTCAGACGGGAGTGAAGAGAGCGGGCGGAGGCGTCGGTGAGGGAGGCGATCTGGTCGACGATCACGCGTTTGCGGGCGCGGTCGTCGGCGGCCTCGGCGAACAGGGCGCGGAACTGCGGGTCGAGGCCCTCGGGCGCGCGGGCGGTGAGGGCCTCGGCGAGCTCGGTGATCACGACGCGCTGGTCGGCGCGGAGCCGCTCCTGTTCGGCGCGCTGCATGACGTACCGGTCGGCGACGGCCTTGAGGACCGCGCACTCCAGACGCGTCTCGTGCGGTACGACGAGTGCGGCGCCGTAGCGGTTGAGGGGCCCGGAGCCGTATCTCTCGCGGGTGGCGCCCTCGGCGGCGAGGCAGAAGCGGCCGATGAGCTGGCTGGTGGCGTCCTTGAGGCGGGCCTGGGCGACCGCCGAGCCGTCGTAGCCGTGCGGCCACCACTCCTGGTCCTGGAGGCGGTCGAGGGCGGCGGCGAGTTCGGCCGGGTCGGTGTCCGCGGGGACGTACCGGCCGACGGCGACCCGGAAGACCTCGGCGCGCTCCGGCTCGGCGCGCAGCCGGCCGGGGTCGATGTGGCCGGCGTGCAGGCCGTCCTCCACGTCGTGCACCGAGTAGGCCACGTCGTCGGACCAGTCCATGATCTGCGCCTCGAAGCAGGTGCGGGTGCCGGGGGCCTCCTTGCGGGCCCATTCGAAGACGGGCCGGTCGTCCTCGTACACGCCGAACTTGGGGGAGGCCGGGTCGGTGGGGTGGGCGCCCCTCGGCCAGGGGTACTTGGTGGCGGCGTCGAGGGTGGCGCGGGTGAGGTTGAGGCCGACGGAGCCCTCGGCGGTGAAGCGTTTGGGTTCGATCCGGGTGAGCAGGCGCAGCGACTGGGCGTTGCCCTCGAAGCCGCCGCAGTCCTGGGCGAAGTCGTTGAGCGCCTGTTCGCCGTTGTGGCCGAACGGGGGGTGGCCGAGGTCGTGCGCGAGGCAGGCCGCCTCGACCAGGTCGGGATCGCAGCCGAGGGCGGCGCCCAGCTCACGGCCGACCTGGGCGCACTCCAGGGAGTGGGTGAGGCGGGTGCGGGGCGTGGCGTCCCATTCCTGGCTGCGTTCGCCCGGGGTGACGACCTGGGTCTTTCCGGCGAGCCTCCTCAGCGCCGAGGAGTGCAGAATTCTTGCGCGGTCGCGCTGGAAGGCGGTACGGCCGGGGCGCTTGTCCGGCTCGGGGGCCCAGCGTTCGGCTGACGGCAGGTCATAGGGCATGTTTCGACATTGACGTGCTCCACGGCCTAAAGTCCAGGGAATCCGGCCTGGGTCGCTTGACCCGTCCGGGGCTTCCTGCTTCAACGCGCTGAGCGGGCACCTGCGCCCGTCTTACCGGCGCTCCACAGGCGTTTGGCGTCTCCGCCCGTCCGGCGGCGACGATACGGCGTCCTTCGAAAAGAACGTTGCGGGCTGCGTTGTGGTCGCGGTCGTGCACGGTGCGTGGGAGGACGGGAAAGCACGGTCCACCTTGGCGAAAGTACGCCCGTGCCTGACCGCCTTGTACTCGAGCATCCGTACGAACGCGGACCAGCCGGACACCGCGAGGTCTTCCTTTGGCCCGGTTCTGCGACCCCTTGGTCTTGCGGGACAGCTCCCGCTGGAGGCGCTTGAGTTTCTTCTCGGCCCGGCGCAGGAAGCGCGGGTTGTTGATCTTGCTGCCGTCGGACAGGACGGCGAAGGCGGTCAGGCCGAGGTCGATACCCGCTTCGGTCTCCACCTCGGTCAGGACGTCCGGTTCAGTCTCGACGACGAAGCCGAGGAAGCACCGGCCGGAGCTGTCCTTGGTGACGGTCAGGGACGTGGGTGCGGCCGGAAGCCGACGGGACCACTTGACCTTGAGGTTGCCGATCTTGGCCACGGACACCGTGCCGTCGCCCGAGAGGGAGAAGGCGTTGGCGTTGAGGCGGATCGACTGCCGGGCGTCTTTCTTGGAACCCGGGACAGCTCGGCCGACGTCACGTACCGCAGCCCCGCCGCGTGCGCTTCCTTCCGGTCGCGCAGGCAGTCGTTCCACACCACGCGGGCGCAGCCGAACGCCTTCGCCGGCGCACAGCGCTGGAAGGCGTCCGGATAGGCCCGGTAGTTGTAGCGGAGCTGCATGAAAAATGGTTTCGGCAATGCCGAGCATTCTTGAGGCGCATTCATCTCCGGCGTAAACGCGGGGACTCTCTGCAAGAGTCCCGGTAAGCGGCGGTGACAATTGGTGGCCTACCGGAGTGCCGGGTTCTGTGCGGCGGCTCGTGTCAGCCGCCGAAGGACCAGGGGCCGAAGCGGCCGCACGCGATGAGGGCGGCGAGCGCGAGGTAGACCGCGTTCAGCAGGACCAGTCCGGACTGGCCGAGGCGGCCGTGGGTGATCATGGCGCCGATCATGAGGGCGACCCAGCAGGTGGCGGTCACCGGCACCATGACCGGGGCGATGCCGAGCACGCCGGGCAGGATCAGGCCGGCCGCGGCCAGGAGTTCGAGGACCCCGAGGGTCCTGACGAAGCCCGTGCTCGATTCCCGCGTCCATTCCCCGCCGTGCTGCGCGGCAAGTCTCGCCTTGGGGACGAAGGTCTTGGTGATGCCGCCTGCCAGGGCGACCGCGGTCAGCAGTCCGGCGGCGATCCACAGAGTGACGTTCATGGTGGGGACTCCCGGTCGGTGTGAAGTGGGTCAGGCGCCGAAGGCGGGTGCGTTCTCGCGGGCCCAGTCGGCGAAGGTGCGGGCGGGCCGGCCCAGCAGGTCCGCCACGGTGGCGGTGGTGGGTCCCGGGCGGCGGGCGTAGTCGGCCAGGGAGCCGAGCAGCCGGTCGGGGACCTCCTCGGGCAGCCCTTGCGCGAGCATGGCCTGGCGTATGCGCTCGGGCGGGAGTTCCTGGAAGGACAGGTCCCGGCCGAGGGCGGCGCCGATGAGGCGCACCTTCTCGGCCTGGTCCAGTGACTGCGGCCCGGTCAGGGTGTGGATCGACCCCGGGGCAAGGGTGCCGCGCAGGGCGCGTACGGCGACCTCCGCGATGTCCGTCTCGTGGACGGGTGAGGTCGCGGCCCGGCCGTACGCGCCGCGCACCACGTCGCCGGACCTGATCTGCGGCGCCCAGGCCAGCGCGTTGGCCGCGAAGTCGGCCAGGCGCAGAACCGTCCAGTCCAGGCCCGAGGCCCTGACGAGGTCCTCGGCGTGGCGGAACTGCGCGGCGAACCGGGCCTCCCCCGCGGGATGCTCCACGGTGGTGGCCGACAGCAGCACGGTCCGCCGTACGCCCTGCGCGACGGCGAGCCGCAGCAGTTCCCCGAGTCCCGGGCCGGTGGCGCGCGGGCTGATCTGCAGGGCCTCCACTCCGTCCAGCGCCGCCTCGATCCAGTGGGGGTGGAACAGGTCGCCGCCGACGGCTCGGACGCCGTCCGGGAGCCGGGCCGCGCCGGGACCGCGCGTGACCGCGGCGACGGCCGCCTTCCCACCCAGCAGGTTCATCACCTGGCGTCCCACGACGCCATTGGCTCCGGTGATCAGGAACATGACATTCACTCCTTCGGTTGTGAGCCCATGAGCGGCGTGGAGTCGACGTATCTGACCTCGTAGACGCGCTCACTGAACATCCAGCCGTCGCCCGTGCGCCGGTAACGGTCGTGGTAGAGGGCGTGGTTCAGATGGGAGCGGCCGTCGCGCATCCGCCCGAACTCCTCGATGTACACGCGTCCGGTCGCCGTGTCGCCGTCGAGCCGGACGACACCGGGGTGGACGTTCTGCACGAAGAACTCCCACAGTCCCTGCCCCCACTCGATCCCCGCACGGATCTCGTCGCGGCCGGTGAACTCCTTCCCGATGTGCGGCCAGCGCACGACCGCGTCGGGTGTGAACAGCGAGGCGAAGCGGTCGAAGTCGCGCATCATCACCGCGTCGGTGACCTCGGCGCGCAGTTCCTCGATCTCGAAGCGGTCGACGACGGCCGGTACAGAGTTCATCGGGGTTCCCTGCTGTGTCCGTGGGTGATGCGTCCAGCATCGACGCAGGTCAGCGGGGGAACAATGGAGAGTTCATGGGGCCATCCATAACATGGGTGTTATGTATGAGCTGCGGGACGTCGAGATCTTCCTGACCCTGGCCGAGGAACTGCACTTCGGCCGCACCGCGGAACGGCTTCATGTGTCCCAGGCCCGCGTCAGCCAGGCCATCCGCCGGCAGGAACGGCACCTCGGCGTGGTCCTGTTCGACCGCACCAGCCGACGGGTGACCCTGACCCCGGTCGGCCGGCGCCTGCGGGAGGACCTCCAACAGGCCCTCGACCTCCTGCACGCGGGACTCGCCCGTGCCCAGGCCGCCGGTCCGGGCGCGGGCCGGACGCTGAGGCTCGGGGTGTTCGGGCACGCCGCATATGAACTACGGCCCCTCGTCGACGCGTTCCGCGCCCGGCACCCCGGCGGAGACATCGAGTTCGGCGAGATCAACGGCGCCGACGCCTTCACCGGTCTGCGCTCCGGGGAGCACGACGCGCAGGTGCTGTGGCTGCCCGTCGCCGAACCGGACCTGACCGTCGGCCCCACCGTGCTCACGACGTCCCGTGTGCTGGCCGTGGCCGCGGACCATCCGCTCGTCGAACGCGGCGCCGCGTCCCTGGAGGACCTCGCCGACAACCACGTCGTCGACTTCGGCCCCGACGTCCCCGAGTACTGGGTCGCCTCCATGGTGCCCACCCGCACCCCGCTGGGCCGGCGTGTCCCCCGCGGTCCCGTCGCGCGGACCTTCCACGAGATCCTCTCGCTGGTCGCCTCCGGACGCTGCGTCCACCCGCTGGGCGCGATCGCCGCGCGCTACAACAAGCCCCCCGGCATCGTCTTCCTGCCCCTGAGCGACGCTCCCACCATGGAGTTCGCGCTCACCTGGCGCACCACCGCCGACAGCCCCGCCCTGCGCGCCCTGGCCGAGACCGCCGCCGACCTCGGGCCCATCGTCCTGTGACAGGGGACGGCGGGCGGGGGACGCGAAGCCTCAGGCGGCGTTGCTGTTGCCGCCCGTCTCCAGCGCCCGGTCGTAGCGGTGGAGCAGGAGGTCGGCCATCGCCGGGTGGGTGCCCAGCGGCGCCGAGGCGATCCAGGGGGCCTTCTCCGCGCACTCCCTCGCGAAGCGGCCGGGGGCCGTGAAGTACGAGGCGACCGCCACCCGGTGCCTGCCCCTCGCCGCCAGGGCGCGCAGTGCCGTGTCGACCGTCGGGGTGGCCGTGGAGGCGTACGCGGGGACCACCGGGACGCCCAGACGTGCCGCCAGGAGGTGGGCCGTGCGGCGGGTGTCCGTCGCCGAGTCGGGGTCGCGGGAGCCCGCCGCCGCCAGGACCACCGCGCTCGTGCGGCGTTCGTCGGAGGTCATGGCCGGGGGCCAGCCCGCCTCCAGCAGCCGGGTGTGCAGGGTGTCGACCAGGAGGGGGTGCGGGCCGAGGGGGGTCGCCACGCGCGTGCGTACCCGGGCCGTCGCCGCCATCTCGGGGATGTCGCGCTTGACGTGGTAGCCGCGGGCGAGGAGGAGGGGGACCAGGACGGCGTCCGTGGTGCCGCGGGCGTCCAGGTCGGCCAGGGTGTCCGTGAGCAGGGGCTCGTTCAGCTCGATGTGGCCGAGGTGCACCGGCAGGCCGGGGCGCCGGTCGCGGACCCGGTCGAGGAGGGTGCGGACGGTGGCGAGGGCGCGCGGGTCCCGGCTGCCGTGGGCGACGACCACCAGCGCGGGCGGGGCCGGGCGCCGGCGGGCGTCGAGCTGGACGAGGCTTGGCTGGCTCATGCACCGATCGTCGCCGGGCGAGGTTGCACCCCCGTTGCCTGACCGTCACGAGTATTTTCCGGGGGTTCACGGCGGGGGTCGGGGCGCTGTGAGGTCCGGGGCCCCTCCGCCGGCGGGCGAACCGGATCACCGTACGCTGCGTCTTCCCGGGCCGAACGGGATTTCGAGCCGGATCCACGCAGGGGGCATCTCATGAACATCCGTCGACCGCGGCTGCCGCGCACCCGTGCCGGGCGGCGCCGGCTGGTGCAGACGGTGATGGCCGGGTGTGTGCTCGCGCTGCTGCCGGTCACCTGGTTGTTCGTGTCCACGGGCGACCGGATCGGTACGACGGCGGGGGCGCCGCGCCGGGAGGTCGCCGTGGTCTTCGGCGCGGGGCTGTGGGACGGGGAGCCGTCGCCGTATCTGGCGCACCGGCTCGACGCGGCGGCGAAGCTGTACCGGGAGGGCCGGATCGAGGTCGTCCTCGTCACCGGCGACAACAGCCGTGAGGACTATGACGAGCCGGACGCCATGCGGGCGTATCTCACCGGGCACGGGGTGCCGGACGCGCGGATCGTCAGCGACTACGCCGGCTTCGACACCTGGGACTCCTGTGTGCGGGCCAAGAAGATCTTCGGCGTGGACCGGGCGGTGCTGATCAGCCAGGGCTTCCACATCCGGCGGGCGGTCGCCCTGTGCGAGGCGGCGGGCGTCGACTCGTACGGCGTCGGTGTCGACGCCAAGCACGACGTGACCTGGTACTACGGGGGCACCCGGGAGATCTTCGCGGCGGGCAAGGCGGCCCTGGACGCGGTGTTCGAGCCGGATCCGCGGTTCCTCGGCCCGAAGGAGAAGGGCGTGGCGCGGGCGCTGGCGGCGGGGAAGTGACCGGGGGCGGGAGAGGAGGCCGCCGCTCCCGCCCCCGGTCGTCAGCGGCCCCGGAACACCGGGGGGCGCTTCTCCAGGAACGCCGTCATGCCCTCCTTCTGGTCCTGTGTCGCGAACAGGGCGTGGAAGGCGCGGCGTTCGTGGCGGACGCCGTCGCGCAGACCGGTCTCCAGGGCCCGGTCCACGCACTCGCGGGCCGCGCGGACCGCGAGACGGCCGTACGAGGCGATCGTCGCCGCCGCCCGAAGGGCCTCGGGCAGGGCCCGCTCGTCCGGGACGACCCGCACCCGGGGGCAGGCCCGCCGGGTCGATGCCGGACAGCACGGTCGGGGTGGCGATCAGCACGGTGGCGGTGCGGGCCGCCGCCGCGATGTCCCTGCCGCGGATGACGAGGGTGGCGCCGTGCGCGAGGCAGCCGAGGATCTCCCAGGCAGCCATGTCGATGGCCACGTTGAGGAGTTGGGCCACCAGGTCGCCGGGGCCGATGCCGAGGGCGCCGGGCTGGGTGAGGAGGATGTTGGCGACGTTGCGGTGGGTGACCTTCACCCCGTTGGGGCGGCCGGTGGTGCCGGAGGTGAACAGGACTTGACATGCTCCTCGCCCTGGAGGGCGAGGATTCTGGCCTTCTCGACGTGATCCTGTGCCGCTACGCGGCACGGTTTCCGGTCGGGATTCCGTGGCTTCCTGTTTCTTCGCGCTGTGCCGGGATCACTCCTGGTCTTACCGGCGCTCCGCAGGCCGATACCGCCAGTCCGGCGGCCGTCTTCACGTTGATCGCGGCATTGTGGTCCCGGTCGTGGACGGCGCCGCAGGCGGCACACGTCCATTCCCGGACATCGAGGGGCTTGGGTCCGCCCTTGACGCCGCAGGCAGAGCAGGTCTGGGAGGTCGGCTCGAACCGGCCGATCTTCACCAGAGTGCGTCCGTACCGCTCCGCCTTGTACTGGAGCATGCCGAGGAACGATGACCATCCCGCGTCGTGCACGGACTTGGCCAGCTTGGTGCGGGCCAGCGCCTTCACCGACAGGTCCTCCACCGCGATCCCTTGGTTCTCGGAGATCAGCCTGGTGGAGAGCTGGTGGTGGAACTCACGGCGTGCGTCAGCGACGTGGGCGTGGGCGCGGGCGACCTTCAGGCGGGCCTTTTCACGGTTCTTGCTTGCCTTCTGCTTGCGGGACATCTCCCGCTGGGCCTTCTTCAGCTTCTTCTCCGCGCGGCGCAGGAACCTGGGGGAGTCGATCTTCTCGCCGGTGGACAGGACGGCGAAGTGGGTCAGGCCGAGATCGATGCCGACGGTGCGGACGGTGTCGGGCATCCGGGCCGCGTCGGCGGCAGGGTCGGTGTCGATGACGAAAGACGCGAAAAACCTGCCCGCGGCGTCCTTGACGACGGTGACGGAGGTGGGGGTGGCGGGCAGGGCACGGGACCACTTCACCTTCACCGCGCCGATCTTCGGCAGGTTCAGGCGCTTCTTGTCGGTGATGGACCAGCGGGCGTTGGCGGTGAACCGGATCGACTGCCGGGTGTCCTTGCGGGACTTGAAACGGGGAGCACCCGTCCTGGGCCCCTTGCGATCGCCCTTGAGGGAGGCGAAGAAGTTGCGGTACGCGGTCTCGGCGTCCCGCAGGGACTGCTGGAGCACCACCGCGGAGACCTCACCCAGCCAGGACCGCGCCGACGTGCGTTTCGCGTCCGTGATCAGACGGGTGGACAGCTGGCCGGCCGTCGGGAACGGCAGCCCCGCCGTGCGGGCGTCCTCGCGGGCACGCACCGCGTCGTTGTAGATGACGCGGGCGCACCCGAACGCCTTCGCCAACGCCCTCTGCTGGCCGGGGTCCGGGTACAAACGGAAGCTGTACCTGAGCTGCATGACCGTCACCCTACATACTTGGGTTATGGGTGAGATGCAGGAAATCAGAACTGGTCGCCACTGTACTTTCATGATGCATGTGCACTTGGTCTTCGTGACCAAGTTCCGGCATGGAGTGTTCACCGATGCCCACTTGAGGCGCATGGAGGAGATCATGCGGTCGGTGTGCACGGACTTCGAGTGCGAGCTGGTGGAGTTCAACGGCGAGGACAACCACGTCCACCTGCTCGTGAACTTCCCGCCCAAGGTCGCCGTGACCAAGCTGGTCAACTCCCTCAAGGGCGTCTCCTCGCGCCGCCTGCGCCAAGAATTTCCCGACCTGGTACGCCACTACTGGCGGGCCAACAAGCTGTGGTCCGGCTCCTACTTCGCCGGAACCGTCGGCGGCGCCCCACTCACCGTGGTCAGGCAGTACATCGAACAGCAGAACCGGCCGGCATGAGCGTTCCCCGGCTCCGCCCGGACGGGCCGTCATGACGGATGTGCCATCTCCGGCTCCGCCGGAGCAGATGCGGCGACGCTCCGCGTCGCCACCATCAGATTCGCTTCACCCCCGGCGTGAACGCCGGGGCACTGCGAATGAATCCCGGTAGCAGCCGTCGTCGGGGGCGATCCGGGGGCGGGGCGCCGGGGCCGCCGGTCCGAGGGGGCCGTCGAGAGAGTCGCCCGGGGGGGGGCCGTCGAGGGGGCCGTCGAGGGCGATCACCCGGGGGCCGGCGGGGACCCGGGCGAGGTGCTCGCGCTGGGTGAGGACGACGGCGGTGGCGGCGGTGCGCACCACATGGTCGAGCTGGGCCCTCGGCGCGAGGCCGATGTCCTGGGGGACGTAGGCCGCGCCCGCCTTCAGGATGCCGAGCAGGCCGACGAGCATCGGGATCGAGCGGCGGACGAAGAGCCCGACGTGATCGCCGGGGCGGACGCCCTCGCGGGCCAGCCGGGCGGCGACGGCGTCGGCGTAGCGGTCCAGTTCGCCGTAGGTGAGGGTCGCGCCCTGGTGTTCGCCGGCGACCGCGTGGGGTGTGGCGGCGGCCCGCCGTTCGACGGCGCGGTGGATCAGCGGATCCGGGACGGGGACGGCGGGGCCTCGGCCGTACTGACGGAAGAGGTGCCGGTCATGGGGGGTGAGATGGCGCAGAGGCATGTCGGGGGGACCTCCAGGCTGGTTCGAGTGTCGGTGACATGTCCGGGGCGGCGGCATGCCCGGGGATTCGAACGCCGTGCGGTCGTGCGATGCCGTGCGGGGTCGTGCGCGTTCTCGACTGTAATGGCGGCTCTTCAACTCTCAACCATGTGTGACCGGCCAACTACGGTACGAAATGAGTCACGTGAGGCGCCTTCTGTCACACCCGCTCCTCAGGCAACCCTCACGACGGCACCCCCGCGCAGGGGAGGGCACGACCACACCGCCGTAACAGGAGACCGCACGGGGCGTAACACGGCCGAAGCACGCTGAACCGCATGCGGACCACCTCGACGCCCACCCACTGCCCGTACTGCGCCCTGCAGTGCGGGATGGCCCTGTCGCCCCTGCCCACGGGGGGCGTCGAGGTGGTCGAGCGCCCGGACTTCCCGGTGAACCGGGGCGCCCTGTGCGGCAAGGGCCGCACCGCGCCGGCGGTGCTGGCCCCGGGCGTCCGGCTGACCTCGCCGTTGGTGCGCTCCGGGGACGCGCTCGTGCCGGCCTCCTGGGAGGAGGCGCTGGACCGGATCGCCGGGGAGCTGACCCGCGTACGGTCCTCGTACGGCGCCGACGCGCTCGGGGTGTTCGGCGGGGGCGGGCTGACGAACGAGAAGGCGTACGCGCTCGGCAAGTTCGCGCGGGTGGTGCTCGGCACCTCGCAGATCGACTACAACGGCCGCTTCTGCATGTCGTCGGCGGCGGCGGGCGGCATCAAGGCGTTCGGGCTGGACCGGGGGCTGCCGTTCCCGATGGAGGACATCCCGCGCACGGGGTGCGTGATCCTCGTCGGGTCGAACCCCGCCGAGACCATGCCGCCGTTCCTGCGCTTCCTCCACGAACTGCGGGAGAACGGCGGCACGCTGATCGTCGTCGACCCGCGCCGCACGAAGACGGCCGAGCAGGCCGATCTGCACCTCGCGCCCAGGCCGGGCACGGACCTCGCGCTCGCGCTCGGACTGCTGCACCTCGTCGTCGCCGAGGGGCGGGTCGACGAGGAGTACGTCGCCGAGCGGACCGTCGGCTGGGAGGACGCCCGCGCGGCGGCCATGGCCCACTGGCCGGAGTACGTGGAACGGATCACGGGGGTGTCCGTTCCTCAACTCCGGGAGGCCGTACGGCTGTTCTGCGCGCCCGAGGCCGCGATGGTGCTCACCGCGCGTGGACCCGAGCAGCAGTCCAAGGGGACCGACACCGTCGGCGCCTGGATCAACCTCTGCCTGGCCACCGGCCGCGCGGGCCGGCCGCTGTCCGGCTACGGCTGTCTCACCGGCCAGGGCAACGGACAGGGCGGGCGCGAGCACGGCCAGAAGGCCGACCAGCTGCCCGGCTACCGCAAGCTGGACGATCCGGCGGCGCGCCGGCACGTGGCCGAGGTGTGGGGCGTGGACCCCGACTCCCTGCCCGGACCGGGCCGCAGCGCGTACGAGCTGCTGGACGCGCTCGGCACGGACGTGAAGTCCCTGCTGCTGATGGGGTCGAACCCGGTCGTGTCGGCGCCGCGCGCCGCGCATGTGGAGGAACGCCTCAGGTCCCTCGAATTCCTCGCCGTCTGCGATGTGGTGCTGTCGGAGACGGCGGCCCTCGCGGACGTGGTCCTGCCGGTCACCCAGTGGGCGGAGGAGACGGGCACGACGACCAACCTCGAGGGCAGGGTGCTGCTGCGCCGGCAGGCGCTCACCCCGCCGGACGGCGTCCGCAGCGACCTGGAGGTCCTGCACGAGCTGGCGGACCGGCTGGGCGTGGAGAAGGGCTTCCCGACCGACCCCGAAGAGGTCTTCGAGGAGCTGCGCCGGGCCAGCGCGGGCGGGATCGCGGACTACTCCGGGATCACCTACCGGCGACTCGCGGAGGAGGAGGGCGTGTTCTGGCCCTGCCCGACACCGGCCCCCGTGTCCGCTGCTCCGGTGCACCCCGGCACGCCCCGCCTCTTCCTCGACCGTTTCGCGACCCCCGACGGCCGGGCGCGGTTCGTGCCCGTCTCGCACCGTCCGAGCGCCGAGGAACCGGACGACGACTACCCGGTGCTCCTCACCACCGGCCGGGTCGTCTCGCAGTACCAGTCCGGTGCGCAGACCCGCCGGGTGGACGAGCTGAACGCCGCCGCGCCCGGCCCGTTCGTGGAGCTGCACCCCCGGCTCGCGGCGCGCCTCGGGGCGGCCGAGGGCGATCCGGTGGCCGTGGTGTCCCGGCGCGGCCGGGCCGTCGCCCCCGCCCGCATCACCACCGGGATCCGCCCGGACACGGTCTTCATGCCGTTCCACTGGCCGGGCGAGGGCCGCGCCAACACCCTGACCAACCCGGCCCTGGACCCGACCTCGCGGATGCCGGAGTTCAAGGTGTGCGCGGTGCGGGTGGAGCGGGCGGAGAACGCCTCGGCGTAGGTCCCGGCGGGTCTCAGCGGGTCTCAGCGGGGCAGCCGCAGGGCGAGGCCGTCGAGGACGACCTCCAGGCCGTAGGCGAACTTGTCCTCGCGTACGGCGGCCGGGTCGGGCGTCCCGGTGGCGTACTCGCCGGAGAGGTGGCCGTAGTCGGCGGCGGCCTGCCGGGCGGCGGGCATCAGGCGGGCGACGAACTCCGCCTCGGTCTCGCCGGAGCGGGCGACCGTGGTGAGCCAGGCGGCCTCGGTGGTGCTAATTCCGATGACGTAGGACAGGACCGGCTCGACCGCGCGGCCCGGGTCGGGGAAGCCGACGGCTGTGAAGAGGGCCGCGAGCCGCTCGGAGTAGGCCATCAGGTTGGGGCCGAGATAGACGAGGCCGGCCTGGCCGAGGACCGAGGACAGCCACGGGTGCCGTAGCGCCGTCGCGCGGAAGGACACGGCGGCCTGCGTGACGGCGCCGCGCCAGTCCTGGCGGTCGGCGGGCGGCACGCGCAGTTCGCCGGCGACCTCGTCCAGGGCGAGTTCCATCAGCTCGTCCTTGGTGGCCACGTGCCGGTACAGGGAGGTCGCGCCCGCGCCCAGGCGGGCGCCCAGCTTGCGCATGCTCAGCGCCTCGACGCCCTCGGCGTCCAGCATCGCGACGGCCTCCCGGACGATCGCGTCCCGGCTCAGCGAGGGCTGGTCGGGTTCGCGCTTCTGCCGGGTCCAGACGGACGGGACGGGGTTCGGGTTCTTCGTCCTGGCGGCGGCCATGGCTCCACTCCCGGGTCGACAGGTTGGCGTACGACGTGCGCCTCCAGCGTACAGAGTTCAAGACTTGCGCACACTGTTCCATCGTGCGTACAGTGTGCGCATCGAACGGAACACTGTACGCATCCCCGAGGGGGACCCGATGCGAAGGGACCTGACGTCCATGGAAAGCCGCAATCCACGCCGCTGGTGGATCCTCGTCGTGCTGTGCCTGAGCACACTGGTCCTGACGATCGACAGCATGGCCCTGACCGTCGCGGTGCCCTCGATGACCGAGGACCTCGGGGCGAGCGCCCAGGACACGCAGTGGATCCTCGACTCCTACATCCTGGTCTTCGCTGGCCTGCTGCTCACCTCGGGCAGCCTCGGCGACCGGTTCGGCCGTCGGCGGGTGATGCTGATCGGCCTGGTGCTCTTCGGGGCGGCCTCCCTGGCGGCCACGGTCTGCACCAGCCCCGGCGAGGTCATCGCCGTCCGCACCGCGATGGGCGTGGGCGGCGCGCTGATCATGCCGTCCACGCTCTCGATCCTCATCACGGTCTTCGACGAGGAGGAGCGGGGCAGGGCCATGGCGGCCTGGGGTTCGGTGTCGATGCTCGGCCTGGTGGGCAGTCCGGTGCTGGGCGGCGTCCTGATCGACCACTTCTCCTGGCACTCGATCTTCTTCCTCAACGTCCCGGTCGTCGTCCTGGCCCTCGTCGCCGCTGTGGTCCTGATGCCGGAGTCCCGGGCGCCGTGGCAGAAGCCGGACCCGCTGGGCGCCGTGCTCTCCGCGGTCGGGATGACCGCGCTGGTCTGGTGGATCATCGAGATCCCGCAGCACGGGGCGTTCGGCGGCCGTTCCGCCCTCAGCCTCGCCGTGGCCGTCCTCGCCCTGGCCGGCTTCGTGATCTGGGAGAACGTCACGCGGACGCCGATGGTCCCGCTGGTCCTGTTCAAGCACCGCAACTTCAGCGGCGGTTCGCTGTCGCTGGCGCTCGTCCAGATCGGCAACGGCGGTCTGCTGCTGGTCCTGACCCAGTACCTGCAGTTCGTGCTCGGCTACTCCCCCGTCCGGGCGGGCCTCGCCTTCCTGCCGCTCGCCGTCGCCGCGCTGGTCGGCAACGGGCTGGGCGTGAAGCTGGCGGCGAAGATCGGCAACCGGTTCGTCGTCCTCGCCGGCATGCTGGTGATGGTCGTCTGCTTCGCCCTGCTGACCACGGTCGACGCCGGCTCCGGCTTCACGATCCCCGCCGTCGCCCTCGGCCTGCTCGGCTTCGGCGCGGGCATGGCGATGCCGGCCGCGGTGGGCGCGCTGATGGGCACCATCCCCGAGGACAGGGCGGGCGTCGGCTCGGCCCTGAACGACACCGTCCAGCAGGCCGGCACCGCCCTCGGCATCGCGATCCTCGGCTCGCTCCTGGCCGACGGCTACGCCGAGCGGATGCCGGCCGACGCCCCCGAGACCGCCCGCCAGTCGATCGCCGGCGCCCTGGCGACCGCGCACGGCGACCAGGAGCTGGTCCAGGCGGCCCGCGAGGCCTTCACCGCCTCGATGACCACGACCTTCACGGTCAGCGCGATCGGCGTCCTGGCGGCGGCGATCCTGGCGGCGCTGGTGATGCGGGACCCCGAGCGGAAGCAGCGGGAGACACCGGCCCCGCCGGAGTCGGCACAGCAGCCGGAACAGCAGCCGGAGCAGGCGCAGGAGTTGGCGGTCTGAGCCCCGGCACCGGGACGGCCGGCACCCGCACGGGGTGCCGGCCGTCCCGGCTCTGGTGCGTCAGGAACCGGAGCCGGCCCATCCGGGAAGGGTCGGCAGGATCCGCTCGGCGAGCCGGAGGAGCACCGCGTCGTTGGGCGTCTCGGAGTCCTGGCGCCAGAGGGCGATGTCGTAGGAACCGCCGCCGTCCTTGGGGTCCCGGGCGACGACGAGTCGGCGGGTGGGGTGGCTGGGCGCGCTGGATGCGCTGCCCTCGGCGGGACGGATGCCGAAGATGAAGGCGTAGGTCCGGTCCGAGTACAGCACCGCCGGGCGCCCGAGGAAGGTCCGCTCCCGGGCGTCGCCGCCCAGCAGGCGGGCCATGTCCTTGACCGCGAAGTGGTCGAAGGACGCCGACAGTTGGACGGAGTACGTCGGCAGCGTGACGTTCATCTCGGGGGCCGGGACGTCACTGCCGCCCAGCGTGACGGAGTCGTCGTCGCCGCCGTACGACTGCGCCCGTTCCCCCGGCGTGCCGAGCAGTGCGGCGAGGTCGGGGCGGTTCAGCGCCTGGCAGAGCTGGTTGGCGGAGACGTACTTCACGCCCGCCCGCACCATCGTCGGCACCCCCGTGGGCGTGGCCGACGAGCAGGAGATCGGCCCGACGGGCGCGGCGGCGCCGCTCTCCTGCGCGCGGTCGTCCTTCTGGACCTTCCACAGGCCCCCCGCCAGCGCCGCCACCACCACGAACGCCGCGATCACCTGCACCCATGCGTTCGGGCCCCGCTCGGCCGCCGTGACTCTCCCGGCTTCCTCGGTCATGTCCTTGTTACCCCCGGTTCCCCCTGGTCGCGCCGGTCGTGCGCGCAGGGAGCCTAACCGGGCGGGCGGTGTGCGGGAAAGCGAGTAGTCTTCACGCCCTCTTCACGTGCCTCTCGCGCCTCCCGCACACCGGACCGGGCCGAACGGCCGGTCCCCCGGGCTCAGTTCACGTTCACCGCGGTCCAGGCCGCGGCGACCGCGTTGTACTCCGTGCTGCCGGAGCCGTAGAGGTCGCGGGCGGCGTTGAGGGTCGCCGTCCGGGCGCCGGCGTAGTTCGTGGAGGACGTCATGTAGACCGTCAGCGCCCGGTACCAGATGGCGCCCAGCTTGTCCCGGCCGATCCCGGTGACCGTGGAGCCGTTGGACGTCGGGGAGTTGTAGGTGACGCCGTTGATGGTCTTGGAGCCGCTGCCCTCCGCGAGCAGATAGGCGAAGTGGTTGGCGACGCCGGAGGAGTAGTGAACGTCGAGGTTGCCGACCGAGCTGCTCCAGTAGTCGGCGGAGCTGCCGTCCTTGCTCGGCTTGTCCATGTAGCGCAGGGCGTCCCGGCCGAGTCCGGAGCGGACCACCTTCTCGCCGATCAGATAGTCACCGACGTCGGTGGAGTTGTTCGCGTAGAACTCCACCAGCGAGCCGAAGATGTCGGAGGTGGCCTCGTTGAGGCCGCCAGACTCGCCGGAGTAGGTGAGGTTGGCGGACTTCGACGTCACGCCGTGGGACATCTCGTGGCCGGCCACGTCCAGCGCCACCAGCGGGCCGAGCTGGGTGCCGTTGCCGTCGCCGTACGTCATGCAGAAGCAGCTGTCGTCCCAGAAGGCGTTGGCGTAGTTGTTGCCGTAGTGGACCCGGTTGTAGGAGCCCTTCCCGTCGTTGCCGATGCCGTTGCGGCCGTGCACGTTCTTGTAGTAGTCCCAGGTCACGTTGGTGCCGTACTGCGCGTCGACGGCCGCCGTGGAGCGGTCGGCCGCGGCGCCGGTGCCCCAGTGGTTGTCGGTGTCCGTGAACAGCGTCGCCGGGGCGCGGCTGATGCAGATGCCGAAGATGCACAGGTCGGTCTTGTTCTCGGCGTCACCGGTGTACGTGTTGCCGCGCGTCGAGTCCTTGAGCTGGTACGTCGTCCCCGAGAGCGTGGTCTCCAGCGGAACCGTGCCGCCGTACATCGACTGCCCGTCGCCGGTGGCCGTCTCGATGGTGTCCCAGGCGTCGAGCTGGGCGCCGGTGCGCGCGTCGGTCAGCACCGTGCGGGCGACCAGGTTGCCGAGGGAGTCCAGGCCGACCGCGTCGGTGCGCCAGGCCAGCTTCGGGGTGCCGTGCAGGGCGTCGACGACCAGCTGCGGCTTGGCCTTGACCTGCTTGAGGGTCTCGCCGAGGTGGGCCGCGCGCAGGGCGTTCACGGCGGCGTCGGCGGCCCTCGGCGCGGAGAGCTTCGGGGTGATGGTCGGCAGTGAGATCGCCGCCCGCGTCGCCCGGTTCGCGCTGCGGTAGGCGCCGTCGGGCGCCAGGTGGACCACGAAGTCGCCGCCCAGGACGGGGAGTTCGCGGTAGGTGCGGTCGTAGCGGACGTGCTGGGTGCCGTCCTTGTCGATGACGACGTCCCGGACCGCGGTGTCCTGGGGGGCGGTCAGACCCAGGCTCGCGGCGTGGTCGGCGAGGGCGGCCGCGGCGTGGTCGAGCGCGGTGGCGCGGGTGGGTCTGCCGGCCGCGTCGGCGGCCGGGGAGAGTACGGCGGCCAGCAGGGTCGCCGTGGTGACGGCGATGCCGGCGGTGGCGAGACGGGAACCTCGGACGTGCTGCCGTATCCGACTCATCAGTCTGCTCGGTCTCCTCGGAAGGGCGCCCCGGGGGCGCGTGTGGGGGCGGCTCATGAAGCCGTGGTGAGATTTAAGGGGGCATGACAACTCATGTCCAGAGCGCCCGCGTGCCGGTGTGGTGAGGGGAGAGAATCGTTTCCGTGAGCACACCGACCACCCCGCCCCGCCCCCACCTGCCGTTCTTCGTCTACGGCACGCTGCGCCCCGGCGAGGTCAACCACGACATCTTCCTGCGCGGCCGCACCCTGCGCGAGGAACCGGCCCGGCTGACCGGCGCGGTGCTCTACGACGGGCCCGGCTACCCCTACGCGGTCGAGGAGCCCGGCGGGACCGTCACCGGCGACCTGGTCACCGCCCGCCCCGAGGCCTACGAGCGGCTGCTCGCCGAACTGGACCGGCTGGAGGAGTACACGCCGGGCGATCCGCGCAGCCTGTACGAGCGGGTGATCCGCGAGGTGACCGTCGGCGACGGCTCGACGCGGGCCTGGGTCTACCTGGCGGCACCACGGATCGCCGCCCGGCTGCGCACCCGGGGCACGCTCATGAAGACCGGCGACTGGCTGTCCCGCCCCTGACCCGCCCACCGGCGACCGGCCGACCCGGCACCGACCCGCCCACCGACGACCGGCCCACCCGGCGCACGCACACCCGACCACCGACGACCGGCCCACCCGCCGCCCTGCCGAGCACCGGTGACCGGCCCACCCGCCACCCGCAACTCTCCACCCGCAGCCCACCCCCACCTACCGCTCACCCGTTCACACCCCCTCCGGGCGCCTTTTCCGTCGGTTTTGCCCGGCTCGTCGCAGCCACCCCGGTGACCTGGCGAAACGGCTGCCCGAAGGCCCCGGTCCGCGTGCCGCCCGACACCCGTTCACCCCATTCCTGACAGCCCTTCAGGAAGCGCGCTCGCCGTGCGGGGACTTACCTCGGAAAGGCAGGGACGCGATCCGAGGCGCTCGAGGGAGCACAGATGCGACGTACCACCCGTCTGCTGACCGGCACCGCGCTCGCCGTCGCCGTCGCGGGCGGGATCGCGGTCCCGGCGTACGGGGCGCGGGACGTGGCCGCGGACCTGAAGATCCACCCCGTCGGCGTCGTCCCCGGCGACCCGGTCACGGTGGACACCTCGGCGTGCGGCGCGGACGGCACGGCGGCGGGCGACGCGGGCGCGGTGGGCGCCGGGCGGTTCACGCTCGTACCGGGCGCGCGACCGGGCGAGGCGACCGGCGGGTTCCGGGTGCCGCCGAGCGCGCAGCCGGGGACGTACGAGATCGTCGCGCAGTGCGCGCGGGGCGGCCGGCGGCTCACCGGGGACCTGGTGGTGACGCTGGCCTCGGCGCGGCGGCCGGTGGCGCCGCGCGGAAGTGTGAAGACGGGGGTCGGCGGCGCACTCGGCCCCGACCCCGTGGAGACCGCGGCCGGTGTGGCGGCACTCGCCGTCGCCGCCGCGGGCGGTACCTGGCTCCTGCATCGCCGGGCGAGAGGCGACGGGATCTGACGGACACCCTCCGCTGTCCGTCCACCGGTACCGCATGTCCCCTCCCCCTCCGGGTCCGACGCCCCTCGCGGCCCGGAGGGGGGTACGGGGCGCCCCGTACGGCCCCGTGAGGCAGGAGGGTTGGGATGCGCAGGGTCGGCAACACCCTCATAGCGACGGTCACCGCGACCGCTCTGTGCGCGGGCGCGTGGCTGCTGCACAACGGCACCGAGACGCACGCCCCGCCCCAGCCGTCCGCCGCCCAGGCGCACTCGGGCGGCGACGGGGGCAGGGCGAGGAACGGTGACACGGCGATACCCTCCGCCCCGGCCCTGCCGCCCTCCCCGCCCACCCGGATCCGTATCCCCGCCCTCCGCGTCGACGCCCCGCTGACCGGTCTCCCCCTGACCCCGGCCGGGAGCCTGGCCGCCCCGCCCGCCGACCGGGAGAACCTGGCCGGCTGGTACGAGGCCGGGACCACCCCCGGCGAGCGGGGCACCGCGATCGTCGCGGGCCATGTCGACAACGCCGACGGCCCCGCCGTCTTCTACGACCTCGGCGCCCTGCGCAAGCGCGCCACAATCGAGGTGGACCGCCTCGACGGCACGGTCGCCGTCTTCACCGTGGACGCGGTGGAGGTCTACGACGCCCACCGCTTCCCCGACGCCAAGGTCTACGGCGCCGCCCCGCGCCCCGAGCTACGGGTGATCACCTGCGGCGGCGCCTACGCGAAGACCACCGGCTACCAGGGGAACGTGGTCGTGTTCGCCCGTCTCACCGGGAGCCGCGCCCCCGGCTAGGCGACCCACTGCTGCCACGCCAGATTCCCCACCAGCGCGAACACCACCGTCAGCAGCACCACCCGTACGAACCCGCTGCCCTTCTTCAGGGCCGTGCGGGCGCCGAGGGTGCCGCCCGCGAGGTTGAAGAGGGCCATCAGGGCGGCGAGCCGCCACAGCACACTGCCCTGCCAGGCGAAGGTGGCGAGGGCACCGGCGTTGGTGCAGCAGTTGACGATCTTCGCGGTGGCCGAGGCGGCGACCAGGTCGAGGTGGAGGGTCGCGGTGAGGGCGAGGACCAGGAACGTCCCGGTGCCGGGGCCGATCAGACCGTCGTAGAAGCCGATGCCGAGGCCCGCGAGGCCGATCGCGGTGAGGATCCGGCGGCGGGTGGCGGGCCCGGTCGCCGGGGCGGTGCCGAACGCGGGGCGCGCGATCACGAACGCGGCCACCAGCAACAGCACGACCATGATCAGCGGCTTCAGCACCTCCGTGCTCATCCCGGCCGCGAAGAACGCCCCCGCCGAGGACCCCGCGAGCGCCGCGAGGCCGATCCGTACGGCGGTGCGCACATCGACCGGCGCGTTGCGGGCGTAGGTCACCGCCGCGCCGGAGGTCCCCACGATCGCCACCGCCTTGTTGGTGCCGAGCGCGGACGCGGCCGGGGTCCCGGCGGGCAGCCCGAGCAGCAGCACCGGCAGAAGCAGCAGCCCTCCCCCGCCCACCACCGCGTCGATCCAGCCGGCCGCGAGCGCGGCGAGACAGAGGAGGGCGATCATGGCGAGGGGGATGTCGGGCATGGTCATGACCCTACGGCCCGGATGAATGCACAGGCCACGCACCCCTCGGAAACCCTCACACCCCCACCCGGCCCCCGCTGAGGGCAGCGTTCCTCGCGGGAAACAACCGTGATGCGACCGGGTAACCTCCGCACCGCACGCTCAAGGGCATGACCTCGAATTCGCGTGTGGTGGTGATCGGCGCCGGCCTCGCGGGCGTACGACTCGCCCGTCGGCTCGGTGAGCTGGGCGTGCCCGCGCTGCTCGTCGGCGACGAGGAGCACCGCCCGTACAACCGGGTCCTGCTCGCCGAGGTGCTGGCCGGCCGGTACGCCCCCGAGGTGATCGCCCTGCCCGCGCCCGCCGGACTGGTCCGCGCCCGCGTCACCGGCATCGACCGCGCCCGGCGCACCGTCGGCTGCGCGGACGGCTCGGAGATCGCATACGACACGCTGGTCCTCGCCACCGGCTCCAACCCCGTACTGCCGCCCCTGCGCGGGCTGTTCACCCCCGACCACGTGCTGCCCGAGGGCGTCCACGCGTTCCGCACCATGGACGACTGCCTGGGCCTGTCGAAGGCCGTACGGCCCGGGGTGCGGGCGGTCGTCATCGGCGGCGGGCTCCTCGGAGTCTCCGCGGCCCGCGCCCTCGCGATGCGCGGCGCGCAGGTCGTCCTCGCCCAGCAGTCCGAGCGGCTCATGGAGCGTCAGCTCGACCCCGCCGCCTCGAAGCTGGTGCGCCGGCACCTCGCCGACCTCGGCGTCGAGGTCCACACCGAGTGCCGGGTCCGCGACGTGCGCTGCGTCGGCGGCGCCGTCCGCTCCGTCGAGATGTCCGACGGCTACGCCCTCGACGCCGATCTGGTGGTGCTGGCCTGCGGGGTCTCCCCGCGCGCCGGTCTCGCCAAGGAGGCGGGGCTCGCCGTGCACAAGGGCGTCCTCGTCGACGACGAACTGCGCACCTCGGACCCGCACATCCGTGCGATCGGCGACTGCGCCCAGCACGACGGGACCGTGTACGGCCTCGCCGCCCCGGCGCTCGAACAGGCCGAGGCCCTCGCCGAGTCGCTCGCCGGCGACCCGGCCGCCCGCTACGGCGGCACCCGCGTCCTCACCCGGCTCACCCTCTCCGGGAACGGCGTCCTCGACCTCGCCGCGTTCGGCGAGACCGAGCCGCTCCCCGGCGACGACGTCGTCCAGCTCGCCGACGCCACCCGGGGGACCTACCGCAAGGTCGTCGTCCGCGACGACCGCCTGGTCGGCGGGGTCCTCGTCGGCGAACTCGGCACCGTCGGCGCGCTGGCGCGCGCCTGGGAGGGAGCAGAGCCGCTCCCCTCCGACGGCGGCCCCCTGCTCCACCTGCTCACCAACGACGGAGGCTCCTGATGACCGCCACCCCGGAGGCCACGGAGGCCACCCCCACGATCGTGCTCGTCGGCCACGGCATGGTCGGCCAGCGCTTCCTCGAAGCGCTGGCCGAGCGCGGCCTGACCGCCACGCACCGCGTGGTCGTGCTCTGCGAGGAGCCCCGCCCCGCGTACGACCGCGTGGCGCTCACCTCGTACTTCTCGGGCAAGACGCCCGAGGACCTCTCCATGACCGACATGGAGTTCATCGCGGCGCAGGGCATCGAGCTGTACGTCGGCGACCCGGCCGTCACGGTCGACCGCGAGGCCCGGACGGTGACCGCCAAGTCCGGTCAGGTCTTCGCCTACGACACCCTCGTCCTCGCCACCGGCTCCTACCCCTTCGTGCCGCCGGTCCCGAACAAGGACGCCCAGGGCTGTTTCGTCTACCGCACCATCGAGGACCTCCTCGCGATCGAGGAGTACGCGAAGACCGCGACGACGGGCGCCGTGGTCGGCGGCGGTCTGCTCGGTCTGGAGGCGGCCGGCGCGCTCAAGGGCCTCGGACTCACCTCGCACATCGTGGAGTTCGCCCCCCGGCTGATGCCGGTGCAGGTCGACGACGGCGGCGGCGCGGCCCTGCTGCGCACCATCGAGGAGATGGGCCTGAGCGTCCACACGGGCGTGGGCACCCAGGAGATCGTGGTCGACGAGGCCGGCGCCGTCACCGGGATGAAGCTGTCCGACGGCTCCGAACTCGCCACCGACCTGGTGGTGTTCAGCGCCGGTGTCCGGCCGCGGGACCAGCTCGCCCGGGACTGCGGCCTCACCGTCGGCGAGCGCGGCGGCATCGCCGTCGACGAGCAGTGCCGTACGGCGAACGACCCGCACGTGTTCGCGATCGGCGAGTGCGCGCTGGCCGCGGACGGCCGGGTGTACGGCCTGGTCGCGCCGGGCTACGAGCAGGCCGAGACGGCCGCGGCCACCATCGCCGCCGACGAGGCCGCCTTCACCGGCGCCGACCTGTCCACCAAGCTGAAGCTGCTCGGTGTGGACGTGGCGTCCTTCGGCGACGCGCACGGCACCACCGACGACTGCCTCGACGTCGTCTACTCCGACTCCCGCGCGGGCCTGTACAAGAAGCTGGTCATCGGCCGGGACGGCACCCTGCTCGGCGGCATCCTGGTCGGCGACGCGGAGGCGTACGGCACGCTGAAGGCCTTCACCGGGTCCGTCCCGCCGGTCTCGCCGGAGTCGCTGGTGCTGCCGGCCGGCGCGAGCGGGGGCGCCCAGCTCGGCCCGTCCGCCCTCCCCGACGACGCGATCATCTGCTCCTGCCACAACGTCAGCAAGGGCGCGATCCGCGGCGCGGTGACCGAGCACTCCTGCACCACCGTGCCCGAGGTCAAGAAGTGCACCAAGGCCGGTACGGGCTGCGGCAGTTGCGTCAAGGTCCTCGGCCAGCTGGTCACCGCCGAGCTGGAGGCGTCCGGCGTCGAGGTCGACAAGGGCCTGTGCGGCTGCTTCTCGCAGACCCGCGAGGAGCTCTACGAGATCGTCCTCGCCCTGCGCATCAACACCTACCAGGGTCTGCTGGACCGGTACGGCCGCGAGGAGGCCCGGGGCGGCGACGGCTGCGAGATCTGCAAGCCCGCGGTGGCTTCGATCATCGCCTCACTGGCCCCCACGATCGGCGCGAGCGGCTATGTCCTGGAGGGCGAGCAGGCGGCGCTCCAGGACAGCAACGACCACTTCCTCGCCAACCTGCAGAAGAACGGCTCGTACTCCGTCGTCCCGCGCATCCCCGGCGGTGAGATCACCCCCGAGGGCCTGATCGTGATCGGCGAGATCGCCCGCGACTTCGGCCTCTACACGAAGATCACCGGCGGTCAGCGGATCGACATGTTCGGCGCCCGCGTCGAGCAACTCCCGCTGATCTGGACCCGGTTGGTGGACGCCGGCTTCGAGTCCGGCCACGCCTACGGAAAGTCGCTGCGGACCGTCAAGTCCTGCGTGGGCCAGACCTGGTGCCGCTACGGCGTCCAGGACTCCGTCCGCATGGCGATCGACCTGGAGCTGCGCTACCGGGGGCTCAGGTCCCCCCACAAGCTCAAGTCCGCCGTTTCGGGCTGCGCCCGCGAGTGCGCCGAGGCCCAGTCGAAGGACTTCGGCGTCATCGCCACCTCCAACGGCTGGAACCTGTACGTCGGCGGCAACGGCGGCGCCACCCCGCGCCACGCGGACCTGCTCGCCCAGGACCTCTCCGACGCCGAACTGATCCGCCTGATCGACCGCTTCCTGATGTTCTACATCCGCACCGCCGACCGCCTGGAGCGCACCTCCACCTGGCTGGAGCGGATCCCCGGCGGCCTGGACCACGTCCGCGACGTGGTCGTGGAGGACTCCCTCGGCATCTGCGAGGAGCTGGAGTCCCTGATGACGGACCACGTGGCGCACTACGCCGACGAGTGGGCCACCACCATCAACGATCCCGAGAAGCTCGCCCGGTTCGTGTCCTTCGTCAACGCGCCGGACACCCCCGACCCGGTCGTCGGCTTCGTCCCCGAGCGCGACCAGATCAAGCCCGACCTGCCGCTGCTGACCATCGGCCACCGTCCCCTGGAAGGGAGTGCCCAGCGATGACCCTGGCACCCGAGACGACCGACCTGAAGATCCAGCTCCGGCTGGACGAGGACTGGTTCACCATCTGCGACCTGACCTCGCTGACCCCGGGCCGCGGCGTGGCCGCGCTGCTGCCCGACGGCCGCCAGGTCGCCCTCTTCCGCGACCGCGCGGGCGAGCTGTACGCCGTCGACAACCGTGACCCGTTCGGCGGGGCGGCAGTCCTCTCCCGCGGCCTGACCGGCACCCACCAGGGCCGCCCGTTCGTCGCCTCGCCGCTGCTCAAGCAGCGCTTCGACCTCGTGTCGGGGGAGTGCCTGGACGACGAGACGGTACGCATCGCGACGTACGAGGTGCGCGCGGCGGCCTGATCTCCACGCCGGTTCCACGCCGGTTCCACGCCGGTGGTGAAGCCCCACGGTGACCCGGGTCAGCGTCGACCCGGGTCACCGTCGGTTTTTCCGTCCGGCATCAGCGTCCGCCGGGCGCCGCCGTCTGGAGGGGTCTTCCCGGACGCTGCGACGGGACCCCCGTACCACCGGCCCGGCCCGGTGCCACCGGCAGCCGGACCACCGCGTCCAGGCCGCCGAGCGGCGCCCGCCGCAGGACCACCTCGCCCCCGCTCGCCTGCGCGAGGCGCTGCACCAGGGCCAGCCCCAGCCCCGTGCCGCCCTTCGGGGCGTCCGGGGCGCGCCAGAAGCGGTCGAAGGCGCGGCGGCGCTGCTCCTCGGTCATCCCGGGCCCCTCGTCCATGACGTGCAGCTCGACCGGGCCCGGGCCCGCCGCACGGTGCGGGAAGCGGCGTTCCTGGAGCGCGGGCCGGCGCGGGTCGATCGAGACGGTGGACCCCGGGGGCGACACCCGCAGGGCGTTGGAGAGCAGGTTGTCGAGGATCTGCTCCACCGCCCCCGGCAGGGCCAGCACCTCGCCGGTGTAGTCCCCGGCCAGCGCCAGCCACACGCCGTGCTGCTCGTACAGCGGGCTCCACGCGCGATGGCGTTCCGCGCACACCCGCCCGAGGTCCACCGGCTCCCGTTCGACCGCGCTCTCGTCGAGCCGGGCCATCGCCAGGAGCCCCTCGACCATCCGGGCCAGCCGGTCGGTCTCGGTGAGCGCCGCGGTGAGCGAGCCCCGGGCGTTCAGGGCGATGTCGTTCTCCAGGTTCTCCAGCCGCAGCCTGAGCGCCGCGAGCGGGGTCTTCAGCTGGTGCGAGGCCTCACCGGCGAAGGCCCGCTGGGAGGCCAGGAGGTGCTCCAGGCGGGCGGCGGTGCGGTTGAAGGTGGCGGCCAGACTGCGCACCTCCGGCGGCCCTTTGGTGATCGCCACCGGTACGGCGGTACCGTCGACGGCCAACTCGTGGGTGGCGTGCTCCAGTTCGCGGATGGGCCGGCCGGTCCAGCGAGCGATGCCGAAGCCGACCACGACGACCGCGGTGAGCGCGGCGAGCCCGCCGAGGACGAGCAGCAGCCAGACGTGGTGCACCCGGTCGGCCACCATCCTCGTCGGCACGGTGATCCGTACGGCCCCCTGTTCCTCGACGCCGTGCCGTACGGGCGTGGCCACCGCCAGATACTCCACCCCGCCGATCGTGGAGGTGCGCACATCCGCCGTCGCGGTGCCGCGCAGCGCCGCCGCGATCCCCGGCCAGGAGGCGAGACCGGCCTCCTCGGCCGCGCTCAGCGGATGCGAGCTGGCCAGCAGGGCGCCGCCCTGGTCGACGATCAGCACCTTGCCGCCGATGCGCTCGGCACAGTGGGCGGCCCGCTCGGGCAGATCCTGTGCGGCCCGGCCCGCCGAGACGGACAGCGAGGCGAACGCCGACACCGACTCCGCCTCGTCCTTCGCCGCGTTGATCACCCGCTCCCGCTCACCCCGCGAGTAGACGAAGCCGAGCGGGATCTCCAGCGCGAGCAGGAGCAGGGCGGCGAGCGTGAGGTAGCTGAGGAGCAGCCGACGGGTCATCAGAAGGCCGCCGAGGGATGGGGAGCCGGGGAGGGGCGGCGGGTGAACGGGGAGTCGTGGGCGGGCTGATCGTACGGGTCGGAGGCGTACCGGTCGGAGGCGTACGGGTCGGAGGTCTGGTACTGCTGTGATGCGTAAGTGGGCTGGTTGGCGGGCGTGGGCTGGTTGGCGGGCGGCCGGGTGTGGACCGCCAGCCGGAAGCCGACTCCGCGCAGGGTCTGGATCCAGGCGGGATTGCCCAACTTCCTTCTCAGGGTGGCGACATGGACGTCCAGCGTCTTGGTCGGTCCCTCGTAGTGCGGGTCCCAGACCCGGTCGAGGATCTGCTGCCGCGAGTACACCGCCCCCGGGTCCTCGGTGAGCAGGGCGAGCAGCTCGAACTCCTTCGGCGTCAGCGTCACCGCCCGCTCCCCCACCCACACCTGACGCGTCCGCCGGTCGACGACGAGCGGACCGACGGCACCGGCCACGGCTTCGAAGGGCCGGGAGGGGGGTGCGGAGTCGTGGGGCGGGGGCGGAGGGACGGCGCCCACGGGCGGGGGCGAGGGTACGGCGCCCAGGGGCGGGGGCGAGGGTACGGCGCCCAGGGGCGGGGGCGAGGGTACGGCGCCGAAGGCTTCCGCGCCGACCGGCTGCTCCCCACCCCCGCCTGCGTCTGCGCCTGCGAACTCCCTTTCCGCCAGGCCCCGGTGGGTCCGTCGGGTCACCGCCCGGACGCGGGCGACCAGCTCCCGCATGCTGAACGGCTTCGCGAGATAGTCGTCGGCGCCCAGTTCGAGGCCCAGCACCCGGTCGGCCTCCTCACCGCGTGCGCTGAGGATGATGATGGGCACGTCGGAGGTCTGCCGGATACCGCGGCAGACGTCGATGCCGTCCACGTCGGGCAACCCCAGGTCGAGCAGGACGACATCGCCGTACGGTCCTCTCAACCCCGCACTTCCGGTGCTGACGTGATGCACCGTCAACCCGAAGTGCCCGAGACCCTCGACGAGCGGCTCGGCGATCGTGTGGTCGTCCTCGATGAGCAGGACTCGTACGCCCATGCGTTCCGTCTCTCCCGTGAACCGAATTCGCGTGTTCCGTGGACGGGCCACGCTACAAGAGCGACCGATAAAACGCCGTATCCCTCCGAAGAATGTGAGCAGCGGCTCAGTCGGGAACTGTGCGGGACAAAAACTGTCCCATTCTTGTCGGCGGTTTAGTGTTCCTCTAACCTTCGCCTGGCACAGCCCCCTCTACGGTGGTGGAGACCTGGTCTTACCCCCATGACGACCAGCTCAGAACCGGGTCCCACCTGGGACGGAAGCACCGGGAGGAATCATGAAGGCACTGCTGGACCGCGCCCGCTCGTTCCAACGGCGGGTCGATTTCGACAGCGGCGAATACCGGCGGCTGGCCGAGGGGCAATACCCCGAGGCATTGTTCATCACCTGCTCCGACTCACGGGTTATTCCAGCCCTGATAACGGGCGCACGGCCCGGTGAGATATTCGAGCTGCGAAACGCGGGAAACATCGTTCCGCCGCACGGCAGGAAGGGCGCCTCGGGCGAGGCCGCCACCATCGAGTACGCGCTGGAGGTGCTCGGCGTTCAGGACATCGTGGTGTGTGGCCACTCCCACTGCGGTGCGATGGGCGCGATCAAGTCGGGCGACGACCTGTCCGCGCTGCCCGGAGTGGACGCGTGGCTGCAACTGGCCCGCCCCCGGCTGGCCCCCGTCCTGGACGGCGTGACGGAGGATCCCCGACTCCCGGACGTGGCCAAACTGAATGTCGTCAACCAGCTTGCCGTGTTGCGGAGTTACCCGACCGCGCGCCGACGGCTCGACAGCGGCCGGCTGCGGCTGCACGGCTGGTACTACGAGGTTGACACCGGCCGGGTGCACGAGCTGGACGAGGACGGTCTGTTCCGGGTGCACGCGGCATGAGCGGCGCACACGCGACGCGGACGCGGGGAGCGAGGGCCCGGGACACCCGGGCCTTCCCCTCGACGGACCGTACGGCGGACACCCCGCGGGCGCCGTCGACGGCGAAGGCCCCAAAGCCCGACCTGGCCACGGAGATCACCGCCTCCCTGGTCGTCTTCCTGGTCGCGCTCCCCCTCTGCATCGGCGTGGCCGTGGCCTCCGGCGTCCCCGCCGAGCTGGGCATCATCTCGGGTGTCATCGGCGGTCTGGTGGTGGGCGCGGCGCGCGGCAGCACGCTCCAGGTCAGCGGCCCGGCCGCCGGTCTCGCGGCGCTGGTCGCGGAGACGGTGCTGGAGCACGGCGTGGCGATGCTGGGCGTGATCGTCCTCTTCTCCGGCCTCCTCCAGATCGTCCTGGGCCTGGTGAAACTGGGCCGCTTCTTCCAGGCGATCTCCCTCGCCGTCGTCCAGGGCATGCTGGCCGGCATCGGTCTGCCGCTGATGTTCAGCCAGGCGTACCCGGCGATGGACGCGAAGGCGGCCGGCACGCCGATCGAGAACATGGCCGGCATCCCCGGTCTGGTGGCGGACACCTTCGCCGACCCGCAGGCGCTGATCGCGGCGGGCCTCGGCGCCGTCACCGTCGTCCTAACCTTCCTGTGGAAGAAGGCGCCGGGCCCGGTCAAGAAGGTCCCCGCGGCCCTGGTCGCGGTCGGCATCGGCATCGGGGTCGCCGCGATCCCGGGCGTGGAGATCAAGACCCTCCAGGTCGGCAACCTGCTGGCCTCGGTGGACGTACCGGGCCCGGAGCAGTTCGCGGGGCTCGCGGACGCCGGGATCATCACGGCGATCCTCACCTTCACGGTGATCGCCTCCGCCGAGTCCCTGTTCACGGCGGCCGCGGTGGACCGTATGCACGACGGCCCGCGCACCCGCTACAACCCCGAGCTGATCGCGCAGGGCGCCGGCAACACGGTCGCGGGTCTGCTCGGCGCCCTCCCCATCACGGCGGTGGTGGCCCGCAGCTCGGCGAACGTCCAGGCAGGCGCCAAGACCCGCCTCTCCCGCACCCTCCACGGCCTGTGGCTCCTGGCCTTCGCCTTCCTCCTCCCCCAGGTCCTGGCCCTGATCCCGATCTCGGTCCTCGCCGGCGTACTCATCCACAGCGGCTGGAAGCTCTTCGCGCCCGAGGAGTTCCCGAAGATGTGGCGGCAGGACCGGGGCGAGTTCGCGGTCATGACGGTCACAACCCTGGTCATCGTGGCGACAGCACTTCTCGAAGGCGTCCTGATCGGCCTGGCGGCGGGCATAGTCCTGGCCGCGATCCGCATGTCCCAAACAGTCATCCGCCAACACCTCGAGGAAGACACCGCAAAGGTGGTGATGGCGGGCAACGCGACCTTCCTACGCCTCCCCCAGGTCATCGAGGCCCTGGAGTCCGCCGCCGCAGCCGGCAAAGCCCGCATCCGCCTCGACCTCACCGGCGTCACCCACCTCGACCACGCCTGCCGCAGCCAGGTGGAACAGTTCACCGCCCAGCAACGAGGCAAGGGCCTCCGCGTGGAACTCCTGATGCCGGGCACCTCCACATCACCCCCGACACCCGCCCCCGACCGAACGACCCACCACCCACACCCGCAAACCAACAGGCCCACACCCCCCGAAACCCCCCACCCGACCCCCCTCCCCCGCCGCACACCCCCCACCCCCGGCCCCACCGCCGAGTGGTTCTACCTGGACACCACCCCCATGCCGGACGACTTCGCCCAGCGTTACGCCGAGGAGTACGCGCCGGGGTACGCGGGAAGGTGAGACGCCCCCTGGTCCGGCACCCCAACGGCGCCGGACCCCACCGCAGAGGCCGCCCTCAGCCGACCCGCCTCACCAGGGTGAACCCGTCCCACCCCTTCACCCCCACGGTCCGCAACGCGGTCGCCTCCAGCGTCTCGTCCGGGGCGATGTCGTCGAGCACCGTCCGCACCCCCTGCACACGCTCATCGGCACTGCCGGCATCGACGACGGCACCATTGCGCACGTCGTTGTCGATGACGATCACACTCCCGACCCGGGTGAGCGCGAGGGAATCCTTCAGATGCTCGGGTTGCTGGGCTTGTCGGCATCGATGAACACGAAGTCGTACGGCTCCACCCCCTCCTCGACAAGCCGCCCTCCACGAAGTACGCATCGACATCCCGCCAGGCCTGCTCGGACTCGTACACGGCGCTCTCCCCTGCTTCCCGCTTGGTCGACTCCGCCCGCAAGGTAACCAGCACCCGGCACGCCCCCTTGCCCATTACCTTCCTCGTAGAGCCCGGTTCGGGCTCGTGGCCTTCAGGGCCGGTATGACTCGTTGCCCCTGTCCTTGATGATCCGGGGGGTGCTG
>NZ_JBEXXE010000018.1:175467-192285 GCF_040630255.1 Streptomyces sp. NPDC005820 | reverse complement strand
GTTGTCGTCGGTTGCCGACTCCCCCACTCTCGGCTGCGCTCGAGCGGGGGGACCCCCATCGCGTCGACGCCCTCCTCCGCCTTGCAGCTGCACGCGCCAGACGCCGCACGGCCCGCCCTTCGGGCGGACGACGTCACCTCTGACGCCAGGTCCTAGCGGGTCGCGCGGTTGACGGCCGAGACGACTGCCTTCAGTGAGGCACGCGTCGTGTTCGCGTCGATGCCGATGCCCCACAGGACCTTGTCGTCGATCGCGCATTCGATGTAGGAGGCGGCCTGCGCGGAGGCGCCCTCGCTCATCGTGTGCTCCTGGTAGTCCAGCAGGCGGGCGTCCACCCCCACCTTCTGCAGGGCGTCGAAGAAGGCCGAGATCGGACCGTTGCCGGTGCCGGTGAGGACCGTGTCCTCGCCGTCGACCGTCGCCTCGACCCGCAGCGTGTCCACACCGTCGGTGTCGGTCGTCGACTGGCCGTTCTTGACCTGGACGCGGCCCCAGGGGTTCTCCGGGTTCGGCAGGTACTCGTCCTGGAAGACCGCCCAGATGTCGGAGCCGGTGACCTCGCCGCCCTCGGCGTCCGTCTTCGCCTGGATGAGCTTCGAGAACTCGATCTGCATCCGGCGGGGCAGGTCCAGCTTGTGGTCGTTCTTCAGGACGTACGCGATACCGCCCTTGCCGGACTGCGAGTTGACGCGGATGACGGCCTCGTAGGAGCGGCCGACGTCCTTGGGGTCGATCGGCAGGTACGGGACGGCCCACTCGATGTCGTCGACGGTGACGCCCTTCGCGGCCGCGTCGGCCTCCATGGCGTCGAAGCCCTTCTTGATGGCGTCCTGGTGGGAGCCGGAGAAGGACGTGTAGACCAGGTCGCCCACGTACGGGTGGCGCGGGTGGACCTCCATCTGGTTGCAGTACTCCCACGTACGACGGATCTCGTCGATGTCGGAGAAGTCGATCTGCGGGTCGACGCCCTGGGAGAAGAGGTTCATCCCCAGGGTCACCAGGTCGACGTTGCCGGTGCGCTCGCCCTGGCCGAACAGACAGCCCTCGACGCGGTCGGCGCCGGCCATCAGGGCCAGTTCGGCGGCGGCGACGGCCGTACCGCGGTCGTTGTGCGGGTGGACGGAGATGACGACGTGCTCGCGGCGGGAGATGTTGCGGCTCATCCACTCGAAGCGGTCCGCGTGGGTGGAGGGGGTGGAGCGCTCGACCGTGGCGGGCAGGTTGAGGATGATCTCGCGGCCCGGGCCGGGCTGGTAGACGTCCATCACCGCCTCGCAGACCTCCAGCGCGAAGTCCAGCTCGGTGTCGGTGAAGATCTCCGGGCTGTACTGGTAGCCGAACTCGGTCTCCGGGCCCAGCAGCTTCTCGGCGTACTCCATCACCAGGCGGGTGCCGTCGACGGCGATCTGCTTGATGTCGTCCTTGGAGCCGCGGAAGACCACCCGGCGGAAGACCGGCGCGGTCGCGTTGTACAGGTGGACGGTGGCCCGCTTGGCGCCCTTCAGGGACTCCACGGTCCGCTCGATCAGGTCCTCACGGGCCTGGGTCAGCACGGAGATCGTGACGTCGTCCGGGATCGCGCCCTCTTCCTCGATGATCGAGCGCACGAAGTCGAAGTCGGTCTGGCCGGAGGCGGGGAAACCGACCTCGATCTCCTTGTAGCCCATCTTGACCAGCTGGTCGAACATCCGGCGCTTGCGCTCGGGCGACATCGGGTCGATCAGGGCCTGGTTGCCGTCCCGCAGGTCGGTGGAGAGCCAGCGGGGGGCTACGGTGATCCGCTGGTTCGGCCAGGTGCGGTCGGGGATGTCGACCTGCTCGTACTGTCCGTACTTGTGGATCGGCATCTGGCTGGGCTGCTGGCGGTTCGCCATGTTCGCGGGGCTCCTCAGGGGTCCGGAAGGACGGCCGACGACGCAACGCAAAGCTCCGCGGGGAGGGAGTCGACCTGTCTTACAGGCCCTCGCCGCGGCAGCTAAGGAGAAGCAGCCCGAAACGCATAGTGCTCCGCAGCCTAGCCGAGCCGCTCCCGTCGCGTGGGTCCGTATCAGTATGCGGGACCACGGGAACCAAAGGGGCGAAACGTGCGCTATACCACTCCCCGCCGCAGATCAGCCATGTTTGTCACCGTTTTTCACCGATCATGGTTGCCTGTGGTGACAGCGGGATAACACAGTGCAATGGTGCGACTCATGACGACGAACGGGGGCTTCGAGCCCGTCTTCTGCACCGTCGTACCGCCGCATGTCCTCGACAAGCTGGCGAGCAACGACGACCCCGCACTCTCCGGGCCCGCCCAGCGCACCCTGCTGCGCGACGGCGAGCTGCGCAACCGCCGCCGGGTGGGCACCGAGTACGGCCTGTGGGCCGGCCCGACGGCGATCGCGAAGGCGCCGGCCGACCAGCCGCTGCGCTCGATCTACGACTGCGGGCACGGCACCGACCTGCCCGGCAGCAAGGTCCGCTCCGAGGGCCAGGACCCCGGCCAGGACGCCACGGTCAACCGCGCCTACTCCGGGCTCGGCGCCACCTTCGACCTCTACCTCAAGGCCTACGCCCGCCACTCGATCGACGGCGACGGTCTGCCGCTGGACGCCAGCGTCCACTACGACGAGGGCTACAACAACGCCTTCTGGAACGGCGAGCAGATGGTGTTCGGCGACGGCGACGGCCAGATCTTCGTCGACTTCACCAACTCCGTCGACGTGATCGGGCACGAACTCACCCACGGCGTCACGCAGTACACGGCGAACCTGACCTACTACGGCCAGCCGGGCGCCCTGAACGAGTCGATGTCCGACGTCTTCGGCTCGCTCATCAAGCAGTACACGCTCGGCCAGACCGCCTCCGAGGCCGACTGGCTGATCGGCGCGGGCATCCTCGCCCCCGGCGTCACCGGTTCGGCCCTGCGCTCGATGAAGGCCCCGGGCACGGCGTACGACGACGACGTCCTCGGCAAGGACCCGCAGCCCGCGACCATGGACGACTACGTCCGCACCGGCCGCGACAACGGCGGCGTGCACATCAACTCGGGCATCCCCAACCACGCGTTCTACCTGGTCGCGACGGCCCTCGGCGGGAACGCCTGGGACAAGGCCGGCCAGATCTGGTACGACGTGCTCACCGGCGGCAAGCTCACCCAGAAGGCGCTGTTCACCGACTTCGCCAAGCTGACCGTGAAGGCGGCGCGGGCCCGGTTCGGGGACGGCGGCGACGAGCTCCAGGCCGTGCAGAAGGCGTGGGAGCAGGTGGGGGTGCGGATTCTCTGACCGAGGGATAGACAGGGACCCATGCGTATTCAGGTGAGGCGCACGGGAGGGTTCGCGGGCATCGAGCGGCACGCCGAGGTGGACACCTCGGGGCGGCCCGATGCCGGCGAATGGCACGCTCTGGCCGAGCGGGCGGTCGCCGCAGGCCGGAGCGCGCCGTCCCTGGGCGTGCCCGACGGATTCAGCTACGAGATCACGGTGGACGGGAAGACGGTGCACGCGGCCGATCCCCGGCTCACCCCGGAGCAGCGCGAGCTGATCTCGCGCGTGCTCAAGGAAGGGGCGTAACCAGCAGTTCCCGCCGGGGCGTTGACTTCCTTACCGGTGGGTAAGGATGATCCGCCCATGGCGAACGATCCGCGCGACGCGGCGCACCCGATCCCCCAGTTCCCGGCCGGCTTCCTGTGGGGCGTCTCCACCTCCGCCCATCAGATCGAGGGCGCCGCGGACAAGCGTGAACCGTCCGTGTGGGACACCTTCTCCGCCGAGCCGGGACGGGTGAAGGACGGCTCCACGGCGGCGGTGGCCTGCGACCACTACCACCGCCACACCGAGGACGTGGCCCTTCTGAAGGACCTCGGGGTGGGCGCGTACCGGTTCTCGATCTCCTGGCCCCGGGTGAACTCCCCCGGCGGCCTGGACTTCTACGACCGGCTGGTGGACGAGCTGCTGGCGGCGGGCGTCCGCCCCGTCCCGACCCTCTTCCACTGGGACCTGCCGGCGCAGCTCGACTGGCTGGAGCGGGACACCGCCTCGCTCTTCGCGGAGTACGTGTCGACGGTCGTGGACCGCCTCGGCGACCGCGTGCAGAAGTGGATCACCCTCAACGAACCCGCCGAGCACACCCTGCTGGGCCACGCCCTCGGCACCCACGCCCCGGGCAAGCAGCTGCTCTTCGACGCGCTGCCGGTCGCCCATCACCAGCTCCTCGCCCACGGTCTCGCCGTACGGGCCCTGCGCGCGGCCGGCGCCACGGACATCGGCGTCGCCAACTCCCACGGCCCGACCTGGCCCGCGTCCCGGGAACCGGCCGACCTGGAGGCCGCCGCCTTCTACGACGTCCTGCTGAACCGGCTGTTCGCGGAGCCGCTGCTGCTGGGCGAGTACCCGGAGGGGCTCGGCGAGCTGATGCCGGGCGACGTCGCCGCCGATCTGAAGATCATCGGCGAGCCGCTCGACTGGTACGGCGTCAACTACTACGCCCCGACCAGGGTGGGCGCCCCGCAGGGCACCGAGATCGAGTTCGGCGGAATCACCATGCCGGCCGAACTCCCCTTCTCCGTACGGGAGATCGAGGACGTCCCGGTGACGGACTTCGGCTGGCCGGTCGTCCCCGAGGGCCTCACCGAACTGCTCACCACCTTCAAGGACCGCTACGGCGACCGCCTCCCGCCGGTGGTCATCACCGAGAACGGCTGCTCGTACGAGGGCGTCGACGACCAGGGGCGCATCGCCTACCTGGACGGCCACATCCGCGCCCTGCACCGGGCCCTGGAGGCGGGCGTGGACGTGCGCGGCTACTTCGTGTGGTCGCTGCTGGACAACTTCGAGTGGGCGGAGGGCTACGCGCGCCGCTTCGGGCTGGTCCACGTCGACTACGCGACCCAGACCCGCACCCCGAAGGCGTCGTACCGCTGGTTCAGGGACGTCCTGCGGGCGCAGGGATGACCACGGAGGACCGGGTGCCGGGCACCCAGGCCGTCCCCGGGGCCGCGCTGGCCGAGCCCGTCGAGCGCGTGGGCGCGGGCTGGACCTCGGCCCTGTCCCTCGCCAACGGGGCGATCTGGGTGGGCTGGTACGGCCCGCTGCAGATCCTGCTGGCCTCCCAGGCGGGAGACTTCGCGCCCGGCTCCGGCATGTCGAAGGAGACCATGCTGGCCTGGGTGACCGGCGTGGGCGCACTGGTGTCGCTGTGGGCGAACCCGCTCTTCGGCGCCCTGTCGGACCGTACGACGTCCCGGTTCGGCCGCCGCACCCCGTGGATCGTGACGGGCGCGGCGGGCGGCGCCCTGTCCCTGCTGCTGCTCGCGGTGGCGGACGGGGTGTGGACGATGGCGCTGGGCTGGTGCCTGGTGCAGCTCACCCTGAACGCGGCCTTCGCGGCGGTCACGGCGGCGGTGCCGGACCGGGTCCCGCGCTCCCAGCGGGGTGCCGTGGGCGGCTGGCTGGGCGTCGCACAGGTCCTCGGCGTGGTCGGCGGCACCGCGCTCGCCACGGCGGCCGGGGGTGTGGGCGCGGGCTATGTGGCGTGCGCGGTGTTCACCGCGCTGGGCGTGCTGCCGTACGTCCTGCGCTACGAGGATCTGCGGCTGCCGGTGACGGACCGCCCGGCCTGGTCCTGGCGGGGCTTCCTGAAGGGCTTCTGGCTGAGCCCGAGGACGTATCCCGACCTGGGCTGGGCCTGGCTCACCCGGTTCCTGATGAACCTGAGCAACGCGCTGGTGCTGCTGTACCTGCTGTACTACCTGCGCGACCGCCTGCACTACGCCGACCCCGACGAGGGCGTGCTGATCCTGTCGGCGGTGAACGGGCTGACGCTGCTCGCCACGGTCGTCGTCGGAGGCGTCTGGTCGGACCGGGTGGGCCGGCGCAAGCCGTTCGTGGTCTGGTCGGGTGTGCTGATGGCGGTGGCGACGGCGGGGCTCGCGGTCTGGCAGACCTGGCCGGGGGCGATCGTCGCGGCGGCGGTGCAGGGCATCGGCTACGGCGTGTTCGCCTCCGTCGACTTCGCCCTGATGACGGACGTCCTGCCGAAGGCCCTGGACCGGGGCAAGGACCTCGGCGTCATCAACGTCGCCAACGCCCTGCCCCAGGTCGCGGCCCCCGTCCTCGCCGCCCCGATCGTCACCTACCTGGGCGGATACCGGGTGCTGTACCTGGTGGCGGCCGTGGTGGGGCTGGCGGGGGCGGTGCTGGTGGGACGGATCAGGGGGGTGGAATGACTCGGCGGGCCTACAGCGCTCCGGCGTCCCGGGCGGTCCACGCCGACGGGTAGACCGGGCGGAAGCCGAGGTCCCGGCGGATCCGCCGGTTGGACATGATCCCGAACCAGGGGTCGGTGTCGGTCCGGGTCTCGAGGCCGGCCGGCACCTCGACTCCGTTGAGCCGGTACAGCTCGACCGTCGTGACGGGGGCGTCGTCGGCGATGTTGTAGACCGGTCCGCCCACCGCGGGCGCGTACAGCAGGCGCAGCAGCCCCTGCGCGACGTCGGCGTGGTGGGCCATCTGCAGCCGCTGCGCCGACGCCCAGGTCGCGGCCCACTGCAGGGCCTGGGCGAGGTGGGGGTCGCCGTCGCCGTAGACGAAGGGCAGCCGGCCGATCCGCACCTGAAGCCCCTCCAGCGCCAGCAGCTCCCGCTCGGCGGCCGCCTTGGACTCGTTGTAGGCGCCCCACATCATGCCGCCGGGCCGGATCTCGTCGTCCTCGGTGAGCGGCCGACCCCGCCCGACGCCGTACACCATCCCCGTGCTGACCTGCACGAACCGCCGTACCCCGGCGCTCTGCGCGGCCCGTCCGAGCGCCACGGCGGCGTCCCGGTTGACGGCCCACGCCTCCTCGTCCGGCACTCCCCGGAAGGAGGCGGCGACGTTCACCACCGCGTCCGCGCCGGCGACGGCCTTGCCGAGCGTCTCCTCGTCCCGCAGATCCCCGGTCACCACCTCGGCGCCCAGCTCGGCGAACCGCTCCCCGCGCGCCGCGTCCCGGACCAGCACCCGCACCTGCTCGCCGGGCTCCCGCTGCGCCAGCAGCCTCGGTACGAAGCGCCGCCCGACCTGTCCGGTGGTCCCCGTCACGAGTGTCAACATGATCGTCTCCTCAGGTCTGTACCCTCTGGTGCCTCCACCCTCGGGCGGAGCCGGAGCGGGCGGGAGAGACCCGTCGATCAGGGGATCGGCAGTCCCTGGATAAGACCGGCCGGATGCCGCAGCCTGGAGGGGTGAACCGAGCCGAACTCGCCGACTTCCTGCGCCGCGGCCGGGCCCGTCTCGCCCCCTCGGACGTGGGCCTGGCCCCGGGCGCCCGGCGCCGCACACCCGGACTGCGCCGCGAGGAGGTGGCCCAGTTGGCGGGCATGTCCGTGGACTACTTCACGCGCCTGGAACAGTGCCGCGGCCCGCGCCCGTCCCGCCAGATGCTGGCGGCGCTCGCCCGCGCGCTGCGGCTGACCGCCGACGAGCGCGACCATCTGTTCCACCTGGCCGGTGAGGAGCCGCCGCGCCGCGAGACGGCGTCGACGCATGTGTCGCCCGGCCTGATGCTGATCCTGGACCGGCTGGACGACACCTCGGCGCAGGTGGTGACCGACTGCGGTGAGGTGCTGGCCCAGAACGCGATGGCCAGGGCGCTGACCCTCGATGTGATGTCCCGGCCCCGGCGCGAGCGCAACCTCGTCCGCAGGTACTTCCTGGACCCGGCCGCGCGCACCCTGTTCCCGGAGGAGGACCGGGCGGACCACGCCCGCGCCCAGGTGGCCAATCTGCGCGCGGTGACCGCCGCCCGCCCCGACGACCCGGAACCGGCCGCGCTGGTCGCCGAACTCCGCGCGGGCAGCGAGGAGTTCGCCCGCCTCTGGGACGCCCACGAGGTGTCCCTGCGCCACAAGGCGACGAAACGCTTCCTGCACCCGCTGGTCGGCCTGCTGGACCTGGACTGCGAGGTCCTGCTCAGCCACGAGCACCATCAGCTCCTGGTCATCCACACGGCCCGCCCGGGCACGGACACCTACGAACGCCTGCGGCTGCTGCGGGTCGTGGGCCTCCAGGACTTCACCCCCGGCGGGGTGGGCGCGGGGAGCGACTGAGGTCCCGCTTGTCCCTGTGCGCGACGGGGCAGGATGACTCCGGCAGCGCGGCGCAACAGGGGGAATGCTGATGCGAGTCGGCGGCTGGGGACTGGAACTGGTCTGCGTCTGTTACCTGTTGATCGTCTACATCACCAGCCGGGGGCTGATAGCCGCCCCCCGCTACCGGCTGCTCCAGGCGCGGCTGCGGGACTGCCGGGCACGGGCGGCGTTTCTGGGTGGGGTGTGGGGGGACGGGTCGGCGGAGAAGGCGGTGGTCGGGGCCGTGGCGGGGCGGTTGGAGGAGCTGGAGCAGGGGGGCACGGTGGTGTGGCGGCTGAGTGCGCGGTACGGGGTGATCGCGATCCCGCTGTCGAAGCTCGCCGCCGCGTGGCGGGTGCTGCACGGGGCGGAGCGGCGGCTGCTCGGGGTGGAGGGGGCCGAGGAGATGCTCGCGCAGCGGGAGCTGCTGGTGATGCAGCTCGGCGCGTCGGGTGAGCCGGCCGACGAGGAGCTGGCCGCGAAGCTCGCCGTCGCCGATGTCGGCGCGGCCGAGGGGCGGGCTCTGGTGCTGGCCGCCGCGCAGCGGGTCCATGAGGCCGAGGACGGTGCGGCCGAGCGGGACTACGACCAGCAGCGCATCGCCCTGTGGCTGGCCCTGACGGGGCTGGGCGCGATCCTGCTGGTCGGGAGGGTGCTCGATCACCGGGAGACGATGCTGCTGGGCGCGCTGGGCGGGTTCCTGTCCCCGGTGGTCGGGGTGATGCGCTCGCAGCGTCCGCCGTCGTCCTGGGGCGTGCTGGTGCTCGCGCCGGTCGGCGGGGCGCTGGCGGCGGTCGGCGGGCTGCTGCTGGTCCGGATGCTCGCCGACCCCGACCTGAACCTCCTCGGTCAGGTGTTCCTGGAGAACTCCTGGACCGCCCCCGCCCGCCCGATCGCGCTGGCGATCGCCCTGCTCTTCGGCTTCTCCGGCCAGCTGTTCTCCCGCCTGGCCCTGACGGCGACCGGGCAGCTCACCGCACCGGCGCCGGGACCCCGCGCCGGGTGAGCCGCCTCGGACCCGGGTCTAGAAGCCCAGCTTCCGGAGCTGCTTGGGGTCGCGCTGCCAGTCCTTCGCGACCTTGACATGGAGGTCGAGGAAGACGGGGGTGCCGAGGAGGGCCTCGATCTGGTGGCGGGACTTGATGCCCACGTCCTTCAGGCGGCGGCCCTGCGGACCGATGATGATGCCCTTCTGGCTGGTGCGCTCGATGTAGATGTTCGCGTGGATGTCGAGGAGCGGCCGGTCGGCGGGGCGGTCCTCGCGCGGGAGCATCTCCTCGACGACGACGGCGATGGAGTGCGGCAGCTCGTCGCGGACGCCCTCCAGCGCGGCCTCGCGGATCAGCTCGGCGACCATCACCTGCTCGGGCTCGTCGGTCAGATCGCCCTCGGGGTAGAGCGCCGGGCCCTCCGGGAGCATGGGGACCAGCAGGTCGGCGAGGAGGTCCACCTGACGGCCGGCGACCGCGGAGACCGGGATGATCTCCGCCCACTCGAAGCCCAGCTCCTTGCCGAGCTGGTCGATCGCGATGAGCTGCTCGGCGAGCACCTTGGGGTCCACGAGGTCGGTCTTGGTGACGACCGCGACCTTCGGGGTCTTCTTGATCCCGGCCAGTTCCTTGGCGATGAAGCGGTCGCCGGGGCCCAGCTTCTCGTTCGCCGGGAGGCAGAAGCCGATCACGTCGACCTCGGCCCACGTGGTGCGGACCACGTCGTTGAGGCGCTCGCCGAGGAGCGTGCGCGGTTTGTGCAGGCCCGGCGTGTCCACCAGGATCAGCTGGGCGTCGGGGCGGTGCACGATGCCCCGCACCGTGTGCCGGGTGGTCTGCGGCCGGTTCGAGGTGATCGCCACCTTCTTCCCGACCAGAGCGTTCGTGAGGGTGGACTTGCCCGCGTTGGGGCGGCCCACGAAGCAGGCGAAGCCGGCGCGGTGCAGGGTCCCGGCCGGCTGCTCGGATGACTGGTTACGAACGCTCATGGCCCCCATTCTCCCTGATCCATGAAGCCCCGCCGTACACACGAGCGGCCCCGCCGCCCACGGTGAGCTTCCGGAAACCCGCCCGCAACGAAACGTCACGGAAACACACCTGTGCGCGACCGGAAACCGGAACCGGTGACCCTCTGACGAGCCCACCCACAGTTGGAGACCCCGTGACGCCCCTCGCCGCCGCACATGTCGACACCGGCGACACCGCCTGGCTGCTCGCCGCCACCGCGCTCGTCCTGCTGATGACCCCGGGTCTGGCCCTCTTCTACGGCGGCATGGTCCGTACGAAGAGCGTGCTCAACATGCTGATGATGAGTTTCGTGTCGATCGCGCTGGTCACGATCGTGTGGCTGGCCGCCGGCTACTCCCTCGCCTTCGGCGACGACCTCGGCGGCGGACTCATCGGCGGCCTGGAGCACGCCGGCATGGCGGGCCTCGGCCCGGACAGCGTCCAGGGCACCGTCCCCACGCTCCTCTTCGCCACCTTCCAGCTCACCTTCGCGATCATCACGGCGGCCCTGATCAGCGGCGCGATCGCGGACCGCGCGAAGTTCGCGGCCTGGCTGGTCTTCGTCCCCGTCTGGGCGCTGCTCGTATACGTTCCCGTCACCCACTGGGTCTGGGGCCCCGGAGGCTGGATCGTCGGCAGGCTCGGCGCGCTCGACTTCGCGGGCGGTCTCCCCGTCGAGATCACCTCCGGCGCCTCCGGACTGGCCCTCTGTCTGGTCCTCGGCCCCCGCCTCGGCTTCAAGAAGGACGCGATGCGTCCGCACAACCTCCCCATGGTCGTGCTCGGCGCCGGTCTGCTCTGGTTCGGCTGGTTCGGCTTCAACGCGGGCTCCGCCCTCGGCGCCAACGGGCTCGCCGCCGCGGTCTTCCTCAACACCCTCGCCGCCGGCTGCACCGGCCTGCTGGGCTGGCTCTTCGTCGAGCAGAGGCGCGACGGCCACCCGACCACCCTCGGCGCGGCCTCCGGCGCGGTGGCCGGTCTGGTCGCGATCACCCCGTCCTGCGGCTCGGTCTCCCTGCTCGGCGCGCTCGTCGTCGGTCTCGCCGCCGGTGCGGTCTGCTCCTACGCCGTGAGCTGGAAGTTCAAGCTCAACTACGACGACTCGCTCGACGTCGTCGGCGTCCACCTGGTCGGCGGGGTCATCGGCACCCTCCTCATCGGCGTCTTCGCCGTCGACACCATGACCGGCGGCGCGGAAGGCCTCCTCTACGGCGGCGGGCTCACCCAGCTCGGCAGGCAGCTGGTCGCGGTGGTCGTCGTGGCGGCCTACGCCTTCGGTGTCACGTACGGCATCGGCAAGGTCCTCGACCGCACGATGGGCTTCCGCGCGGACGAGGACCAGGAGCACACCGGCCTGGACCTTACGGTGCACGCCGAGACCGCATACGATCACGGCGTCCTGGGCCACGGTGCCCCGGTCGGCCACTCCGTCCTCCCCTCCGCCCAGAAGGTCAAGCCCCAGGATTGACTTCCTCCCCCGCCTAGCGGTGGGGGATTCCGGCGGTCGCCCACCGGGCTTCCTGCTTCACCAACGGTCGCCCCGTCCGGGAGGACTCCCGTTGAGGTCTTACACCGTCTCCACAGGCTGCTGCCGCCAGCCCGGCGGCCAGAGTGTTGCGTGCCGCGTTCGTGTCGCGGTCGTGCACGGCGCCGCACTCGCACGTCCACTCACGAGCGTTCAGCGGCAGTTTCTCGCGGACCGTACCGCAGGCCCCGCACAGCTTCGAGCTGGGGAACCAGCGGTCGATCACGACGAGTTCACGCCCGTACCAGGCGCACTTGTACTCCAGCATCGACCGGAGTTCCGTCCACGAGGCGTCCGAGATGGCGCGCGCGAGCCTGCCGTTCTTGAGCAGGTTGCGGACGGAGAGGTCCTCGATCACGACCGTTTGGTTCTCACGGACGAGTCGAGTGGTCAGCTTGTGAAGGAAGTCCCGGCGCCGGTCGGCGATCCGCGCATGCACGCGAGCGACCTTCACGCGGGCCTTTTGCCGGTTCTTCGAGCCGTTGGCCTTGCGGGACAGCTCCCGCTGAGCCTTCGCCAGGCGGACGCGGTCACCGCGTTCGTGCCGGGGGTTGACGACCTTCTCCCCAGTGGACAGGGTCACCAGCGACGTGATCCCGGCGTCCAGCCCGACCGCCGCGCCGATGGCGGGGGCGGCGGTCACGGTGTCCTCGACGAGCAGCGAGACGAACCAGCGGCCCGAGGCATCCCGCGAGACCGTCGCCGTGGTCGGCCGGGCACCCTCGGGCAGGGGACGCGACCATCGGATGTCCAGAGGCTCCGCCATCTTCGCCAGCGTGAGACGCCCGTCACGCCACGTGAAGGCGCTGCGGGTGTACTCAGCCGACGCGCGGGACTTCTTCCGCGACTTGAAGCGCGGGTACTTGGCCCGCTTGGCGAAGAAGTTCCCGAACGCCGTCTGAAGGTGGCGCAGCGCCTGCTGGAGCGGGACGGAGGACACCTCTGCCAGGAAGGAGAGCTCTTCGGACTTCTTCCAGTCCGTCAGCGCGGCGGACGACTGCACGTAGGAGATCCGGCGCTGCTCGCCGTACCAAGCCTGCGTGCGCTCCTGAAGCGCCTTGTTGTACACGAGGCGGACACAGCCGAACGTGCGCGACAGCTCAGCCGCCTGCTCGTCCGTGGGGTAGAAGCGGTACTTGAAGGCCCGCTTCACCTGCTGCACCATGTCTCACACTCTATCAGTTTCCTTGTAAGCCAAGGGCTGCCATGGGACGGTGGGCGCCAAATCGCCCTTGCGGCGATACGACCGTCCTTGCCCTTCTCCACAGAAGTCCATTTTGAGGAACCCCGATGAAGCTCATCACCGCGATCGTCAAGCCGTACCGCCTCGACGAGGTCAAGACGGCCCTGCAGGAGCTCGGCGTCCACGGGCTGACCGTGACCGAGGCCAGCGGGTATGGCCGGCAGCGCGGCCACACCGAGGTGTACCGGGGGGCCGAGTACCAGGTCGACCTCGTGCCGAAGGTCCGGATCGAGGTCGTCGTCGAGGACGCGGAGTCCGAGGCCGTGATCGATGCGGTCGTGCGGGCGGCGCACACCGGGAAGATCGGGGACGGGAAGGTGTGGGCGGTGCCGGTGGAGACGGTGGTGCGGGTGCGGACGGGCGAGCGGGGGCCCGACGCCCTTTAAGCACCGGTTGTCGTGTGCGTTTTCGTCTGCGGGTGGGTGGGGGCTGGTCGCGCAGTTCCCCGCGCCCCTGACCGGCGTTGGCGTCGCCGTCTGAGCAAGAGCCAACCGGCGATGGCCAGCCCTGCCGCCATCACCCCGGCCACCAGCCACGGCACCGCCACGAACGACTGCGTCGCCGATTCCTTCGTGCCGGTGGCGGTCGCCGTGAGTTTCACGTCGGTCCAGTCGAGCTGAGGGGCGCCCGTCCAGCGTTCCGTCAGCTGGACGCGTTGGCCCGGGAGGAGCTGGGAGGGGATCTTCTTCAGGTCGCGGGTGAGGAGGGTGCGGCCGAAGAGACCCTCGGCCTCGAGGGCGACCTTGGGCTTCAGGGTGACGTTGCCGGTGTTGTGCAGGGTGTAGGAGATCGTCGCCGTGCTGTCGCCGAGGCCCGGGATCAGGGGCTGGTGGTGGCTGATGTGGACGTTCTCCACGGCCAGCGCGGGCAGGGTGGGGCCGCCGACCGTGAGGTAGACGCGGGCGCCGACCGCCCGCTGGACGCCCAGGGCGACCGAGCCGTCGCCCTGGTCGATCCGTTCGTCGAGGGCGACGATCGCGCCGGGGTGGTCCCCGGGCTCGGCGTCCTCGGGCACCTTCACGGTGAACGGGACGGTGACGGTCTTGTGCGCAGGCACGGTGACCCGGTCCTTCGACAGTGCGGCCCACGCGCCCACGCCCCGCATCCGCTCCCCGAGCGACTTCACGGCGAAACCGCCGTCGCGGGCGGTGTTGTAGGCGTCGGCGGCGTACAGCCGGAAGGTCAGCGGCTCGGCCGTCTTGTTGGCGACGACGACCTTGTCCTCGACGCTCTGCCCGGGATCGGCGGAGACATAGAAGTACGGCCGTGCGGCGACGGCCGAGGAGACGGGGTAGACGGACCAGCTCCCGTTGTCGGCGGCTCGGGCGGGAGCCGCGCAGAACAGAGCCAGGAGGACGGCCAGGAGGAGGACGTACGGCTTGCGCATGGGTGCGGACCCCCACGGACGCAGGGACGGAGGGACGAGATGGACGAGATGGACGGGGTGGACGGGCGGGTGCGGGCCTGTGGGGCGGCCGCCCGGCCACCGCGAGGGCGGATGGTTCAGGTGAGCGTGAGCGTCAGGACACCGGCGTACGAGCCCGGCGGTGTGAACGCCGGTACGTCGAGGGAGAGTCCGGCCTTCGCGGTGAACTCACCACCGGTGAGCGTGCCGTCCGGGGTGGAGGCGAGGGTCGCCCCCGCGCTGCCCACGACACCGGCCGAGCCGGCCTGGCAGGTGCTCGGGCTGTCCGCCTTGGTGGTGCAGGTGGGCGTCCAGCTCAGCTTGCCGGCGTCGATCTTGGCGCCGGGTCCGCTGAAGTCGGTGACCTTGCCGGTCAGGGACCAGCCCGCGGGGCCGCCGCGGTAGTCCTTGACGGTCACCGGGTTGAGGTCGGCGGTCGAGGGGTCGCCGGAGCCGAAGTCGACCGGGGACATCGCGACGCTGTCCCCGGACTGCTCCATGGACAGGTCACCCGCCTTGATGGTCGTCGTCAGCCGCTGGCTGCCCTCGGGGATCGGCGTGTCGTCGATGACGACGTACGCGGCGGTCGAGGTGCCCAGGTCGGAGCTCCAGGCGCTGCCCTCGTAGGCCACGATCCCGGTGGTGGTGAGGTCGCTCACGACGAGCGAGCCGGAGATGTTGCCCGAGGAGTCCGCGGTGACGGTGGTCCTGTCCGCGGTCTCGTCGGATCCGGAGCGCCCGGCGACGGTGACCGTCGCGCCCGCGGTGAATCCGCCGCCGGTGAAGGTGACGGGGTCACCCGGGCCGCCGGAGGCCGAACCGAGGGCGAGGTTACGGGTGTTGGCGGGTGGGTTGTCGGCCGCGGTGATCGTCTCCGACACCGGGGCGGGCGGGTTGGTCACCGTGCAGACGGTGTCCAGTTCGAGGATGTAGCTGGTGTGGATGTTGTAGTCGCCGGGCGAGAGGGTGATCGCGCCGGGTGAGGTGACCGTGAACGTGCCGGTCATCGAGAACGACGGGAAGGCGCCGTTGCCGGGCACCGGGTCGTTCTTCTTGGGCCCCGCGACGGTGACGTTGCCGGTCTGCGCGCCACCGAGGGCGACCACTCCGGTCGGCGTCATGATGTCGGCCGGCAGGTCGATCACGGTGGGGTTGCTCGCGGCGGCCTTGACCACCGTGTAGGTCACGGTGACGGTGTCGCCGACCTTGGGGCTGGTGTTGTCCACCGTGATCCTCGCGGTGGTGGTGCCGTCGATCGGCGGGATGCCGGCGATCGCCGGCGGGATGCAGTGCGTGGCGAATTCCACGTCGGTCGCGGCGCCGGCCGGGCACGCGAGCGCGCCGCCCGCGGTGACCGCGAGCGCGGTCGCGCCGAGCAGCGAAGCCCAGCGCCGTCTTCGGGAACTGCGGGCACTTCGGGGTGAACCCATGTCTGCCCCCTCCTCCAGGGTGCGGGCGCAGCGGCTCTTCTGCGCCGTAGGGGGCATTGAGGTGCGGATCGCGCCAGAAGTCAATGGAGACGGACCTATCAACTGATGGACCGTCAGCTTCCTTGTCCCGTACGGAAACTGACGGCCCACCAGTGATGTTTCCGATCGCTATCAGCTGAACACGAACGGCCCCGGCGACTGGGACGTGCCCGTCGCCGTCGTACAGGTGATGGTGATTCCGAGGATGACCATCTTCAGGCTGCCGCCGTTGAAGGTCAGGCTGTCCCCCACGGCCACGGTCCCGGGGAGGGGACCCACCGTGATGGACGAGCCGGCGGACATGGCCGGGTTCACCGAGCCGCTGAAGACCCGGTTGGGACCGGTGTTGTTCACCATCGTGAGCGTGGACGCGATGCTGTTCTGGTTCAGCGCGAGCGGTGTGGTGATCGCGCTGGACGTGAGGGTCATGGTGGCTGCGGTGGGGTCTGTGGTGCTCTGGGTGGCGGTGAGCGTGGCGGTGCCGCCACCGAAGATGCCGCAGCTCGCGGTGATGGTGGCCGAGGTCGGGGTGACCGCGGCGGAGGCCGTGGGCGCGAACACCAGCCCGGTGACCGCGAGGGCCCCGGCCAGTACTGCCGCACCTGATCCGATTCGCTTGTTCATGGGGTTCCGGCTCCTTCCCGGATGTGGGGAGACGGGCGTCGGAGCGGGACGGTGGGTGCGGTCACCGGGCCCGGTGGGGGGTGAATCTGACGGTCCGTCGGAAGTTACGGCTCCATTGACGCGGGAGGGACGGGGGGACGGCAAGGTCGATTTCAGGCCGAGTTGAACCCAAAACTTTCCCCGGCCCGACGCCTCCGCCCGACGCCCGCCTCGACATCACCGACCTCGGCGAGCTGTACGGCCTGGAGGAGTACGACGACGAGGACGTGGAGACCGTCGGCGGACTGCTCGCCAAGGCCCTGGGCCGGGTGCCCATCGCCGGGGCGGCCGCCGTGGTCGACCTCCCGCCCGACCTCCGCCCGGCGCCTCCGCCCGACCTCCGCCCGGCGCCTCCGCCCGACCTCCGCCCGGCGCCTCCGCCCGACCTCCGCCCGGCGCCTCCGCCCGACCTCCGCCCGGCGCC